>JACPWV010000119.1 GCA_016196905.1 Chloroflexota bacterium
AGTATGCAGGGGGTGCCGGTGAAAGAGGCGATGCCTCAGATCGCGGCTTGAGTCGAAGAGCGCCCCGACGATGGGAAGGCGAGGCTGGATGCCTCGCCTTTAATCTTGGATCTCTTCGATGAGGTCAAGCCGAGTTCGACCTCGCGCCCCGTCAGCACCGATCCAATCGATCCACAGCTCGAGGTCGCTGGAGGCGAAGGCGATGCCCAGGATCGCTCCGCCGTTAGACGAGGATGACAAACCGGAGAGAGCGGTGACGATGTCCAGCGCAGGCAGGGTATCCAGTCGGCCCTGCCTTTCTCTCAAAGTCTCGGCGAGGCGGGCTTCGAGATCGATCTCCTCTTCGGGCAACTCTTTGACCCTCAAGCGTGCGATGTCGAGATCGCGCGCAGTGCCTCCGCGCCAGATCAGGCCCTCTTCCGCCAGATAATCGGCCTGGCGGTGGGCGGTCAGTTCCATGACCGCGGCATCGGCTGGCTTGCCGTCTCCGATTACTGCGATCAGCCCATTGCTTCGCGGCGTGCTGGCCAAGACCTGGAAGGCTTGAGGTAAGTCGCCAGCTCGTTCCAGCACCAAGCGAGTGAGAAAGGGAGCTGGCACACCCCCCAGAGACGCATCGGCCGAGCTAAATGGGATGGCGGCCATAGAGATCTTCTCCTCGTTCAGCCCCGCCAAAAGGCGTACCTTTCCAGGGGAGATGAGCCCCACCCAAGCGTTACCTACCGTCGGCTCGTAGATGGCGATCAGGGCACGCTCGAGGGGCCACGGCTCCTCCAGCATGATCCCCTGAACCAGGCTGCCTTGGGGAGTCGCCGGGCCGAAGGCGGCGAAGCTAGCGGACTCACCAGGCGATCTCCCTGGAGCCACTATCGGCGGCGGCTCGGAGCGGCGCGTGACAGGGAGGACCAGCGGTGGCACCCAGACATCCCAGGAGGTCAACAACTCGTAGACGACGGCACGCGCGTCGGGCTGCATGGTTAAATCCTCGATAGTGTTGAGAAGCACGATGTCGCTGTAGGATACGCCGGCGCCTAGCGCGATCCCACGCATCTCCAGGCGATATTCCTTGGGCAGGTGCGCATCCACCCAGCGGGCATAGCGTGCCAGCACGAAGGGCGGGTAGCCTGCGTTGGGGACTGTTTCGCGATAGAGGCCGGCAATTGCCGATCGTATCTCATCGCGGAGCAGCACGCCGTGTTGGTAGCCCATCTCCTCGGGAGTCCCTACCAGATGCAGAACGCGCACACCTTGGCGAGTGGTCAGGGAGGCCCGGGCCAGACTCGCCACCCATTCGGGGTCCAGTGAGGGCTCCGCGGGGAAGCTCAGCAGCACGATGCTGCCGAGCACGATCAGCAGAGCCGCGCCGCGGAGGAGGAGAGGTCGAGCCATGGGAAACGTGAACCCATTATCCCCCTTTGTCGTTAGCTGTCAAAAAAGGGCCCTTTCGGTCTCGAGAAGGCGATTGAAGTATTACCGGCCTCACCGCGTTTGAAATCCGAGCGCGGAGTCGATAGAATGATCAACTTCGCCTAACCTGTTTGGACTCGTCGGAGTTAGCCGCGCGGACGCACGCTGCTAGGGCAAATCCGGCAAGCAGCAAACTAGGCACGAACTGTCTGTAGCTCATTGGCTTTTCCTCCCAGTCTTATCTCAACTGTACTACGATCCGGTCGGGTCGTAAGGAATCCCGTCTACGCGATTGATGTAATCTTCATCACGCGCTTCGACCGAAGGGGATTCTCGGCAGCCGCGCTCACCTTGTATTCGAAACTACGGTTTGTCTTACCTAGAGGGGGGTATATGTAAAGTATTACATCATTTAGGAGAGGAGACAGTCCATGGCAACTCTTGCCGCCCAAACCCTTCGCGGCCCATTCGACGCGACCCGCACGGTCATCGGTGGCCTCATCGCTGGCATGGTCTTGGGCATGTGGGAGATGGTGCTAGAGGCGATCATTCCCGCGGGCCAAGGTTTCTTTGGCCCGGTCATCTTGATCGCCGCAACCGTGCTGCGCAACTTACAGGACCTCAGCCCCGCACAGCAGCCGCCCCTGGATGTGTTGGCTATCATCCTGGGTTTGATGGGACACATGATGAACTCGGTTATCTTCGCCCTCATCTTCGCTCAGGTTGTGCGGCGCCTGACTCAATCCAACGTCGGTCTCATCGTCAGCGGCGTCGTCTATGGCATCGTGGTCTTTGGGGTGATGTGGTACGTCATCCTGCCGCTCATTGACCCGGTCATGCTACACGTCAATGCGCTCGTTTTCTCCGTCGGTCACATGATGTACGGTTTGGGCCTGGGACTTACCGGCATCTGGGCGCGCCAGGCCTGATACGAGATGGGCGATATGTGATGCGCGAGTAGGGCGCCCTGCCACCGATCCTGTGCAACGGGGCGAATGCCACGAGCGCAGGCAAGGCGTGAGGGACACCGGCTGCCCTCAATTCTTCTGGCTGATCCCTCGAATGACCCACCCATGCCTGCGCAGGGCTTGGTCTCTCCACCGTCCGCGGAAACCGGGTAGCCTCCCGTGCGGGCAGACGAGAGCGCGATGGCCCACTGGCCATCGCGCTCATCTTTCCTCGCCCCCTTCGCACATCCCATCCTTCGCCCCCTCACCTCCTCCGACAAAGGGTTTTTGGCAGAGGCGTGCGGCCGCAGAGGGAGACCGCCGCCACGGCGAAACGCATCAAGGGGTACTACTGGTGGTCCTCCTCCATGGAAAGTCCGAATGGATGTCAAACGCGGCAAGCATTGCCATCCTCACGGTGCGCCCTCCAGCACCCCCAGACTCCGCCTCAGGAATTCCACCACGCGCTCCGCATAACCGGGTGTATTGAAAAGATCCCTGTGCCCGCGGCCCGGCACCAGCCAGCGCTCAGTGCGTGCCGGATCTGCCCTCCGGGCCAGAAGGGCCAAGTGATCGGACGGGATGTACTCGTCGGCGGCGCCGTGGATCAATAGGATCGGGCATCGCACATCGGCGATCCTCTGCCAGGCGTGGTAATCCTGGACCCTGTGGCCGCGTGGCTGCACGTAGACCCGGGCCACGAATTCCGCAAAGAGGCGCCAGCTGGGCAACCCCGCCAGCTCCAACATCCGTTGGGTCAGCTCCACCGGGCCGGCGAAGGCGGAGCTGCTCGCCAACGCCCCCACCCGCCGATCCCAGGAGGCGGCGAGGATGCAGGCAGTCCCTCCGGCTGAGTGTCCGAAAAGACCTAACCGGGTGACCTCCGGACGCCCGGCCATGTAGTCGATCGCCGCCAGGGTATCCATGACGAACTCTGCGCCGGTGAGGTATCGCTCCGGCGGATTTAGCCCGTGCCCCCGGGCGTCGAAGAGCAGCACGTGAAAACCCGCATCATGCAGGAAACGGGCCACGGGCAGCATCCGGGCGTGGTTGCCCTCCCAGCCGTGGACCACCACCACTCCGGGACCGGCCGTGCCATCCCGCGCCGGAATGAGCCACCCCGGCAACATCCGATCCACCGTCGGGAACTCCACCACCTCCCCTGGCAGGCCGACATTTGCCGGAGTCTTCTCCGGCGGCCGTGGTTGGGGAAACCCCAACCTCTGCCTGAATTTCAAAGCCACCGCATACGCTACACCCACTGTGAGGAGCAGCGCTACCCCCAGCCCACCCAGCAACCAGCCAAACCAATTCGCCATGGGAATCTCAAACTCCCTGAAGCCACCTGCGCTTATGCCCTGTGGTCGGCGAGGTCCTGTGCATCTGCACGCAGGCGATGAAGTCAGGCCCCCCAACGATCATCCCCATCGGAGTCCGGGTAGACTCTGAGGCGGGTCAGCAGCCAGATGCCGCCGAGCACGATCAGCAAGGCTGCGCCTGAAGGAGGAAATGTCAAGGCAGGGGTAACTCCTCATCGCTGGCGCTTCTCCACTGTCAAAGCGAAGCACTTGTCCCTAGCGCCACCCATCGGAAAATCGCCCCCTTCCTCATCAGAAAAACCGCCATTCGCAGGATTTTTGCCCCACTCGTGGAGGATGCGAGTGGCTCCCAGATGGCTGTCGCAGCTCAGCGGCCAGACTTGAAGATCGTCGACTCCTAGTGCGTGATGTCCGCGTATAGGTCCTCGTAGCTAACGCCGGGATGGGTGAGAAGACTAAATAGTCCGAAGCAGGTATCGACCGCGCCGCACCCTATTCTACCACCGAAACTTGTGCGGGCCGAAGTCGGCCTGATAGTATGGCACGGTCGCCCGGCCGGGAGGCGCAACGGCGTCGATCCGCGCACGGTCCTCGTCGGTGACTTTCACGTTCACGGCGCCCAGGTTGTCCTCCAGTTGTTCCATGCTGCGCGGCCCGATGATGGGACTGGTGATACCCGGCTGCTGGGCACACCAGGCCAGCGCGAACTGGCCGGGCGTGCATCCCTTCTCCTTAGCAATCGCCTCGACGACTTCCAACACGTCGAACGCGTCGTCGGTAAAGTGGCGATCATCCCACTCATCTCCCTCCTGGAAACGCGCTCCTTCGGGACGCGTCTCACCGCGGCGGTACTTGCCAGTGAGGAACCCTCCCGCCAGCGGTGACCAAGGGATCAGCGCCAGGCCATAGGTCTGGGCCATGGGCACCAGCTCCCGTTCGATGCGTCGATCCAAGAGGTGATAGGGCGGCTGCTCACAAATGAAGCGATGGAGCCCCAACTCCTTGGAAACCCACAGTGATTCGAGCACCTGCCAGGCGGCGAAGGTGCTGGTGCCGATGTAGCGCACCTTGCCCGCCCGAATCAGGTCGTCCAGCGCACGGAGCGTCTCATCAATGGGCACCTCCGAGCTGGGCCGATGGATCTGGTACAGGTCGATGTAGTCCGTCTGCAGGCGCCGCAGCGAGGCCTCGCATTGCTCGATGATGTGGCGGCGATGACTCCCCCGCGCGTTGGGGTCCTCATCGTCCATGCGGCCATGAACCTTAGTAGCCAGCACGATGCGATGGCGCCGGCCGTTTCGCACCAGCGCCTTCCCCACAATCTCCTCGCTGCGGCCGCGGCTGTAGACATTGGCTGTATCCAAGAAGTTGATCCCCGCATCGATGGCGCGGTCGATGATATCCATCGAGTTGGCCTCGTCAGTCCGGCCGCCGAACATCATGCATCCCAGGCAAAGCATGCTCACCTGTACGCCCGCGCGTCCTAAACCGCGATACTCCATTTCTCACTCACTCCTGTCTCACCGGGTATGATATGTAGTTTTGACGAATTGCAAGTGGCAGCATCGTCTCTCCTAAATCAACCATCATCTCCTCCGAAATCTTGGATGATTCATGTCGCCAATCCACCGAATGGCAGACAAGCTTATCTCGCAGACGGGTGTGTGGGTGGCCGTCCGCCAGCGAAGCGTTCGGCAGCAGCAACGAGGGCGCTTAGCGAAGACGACCCGTGGAACTCAACAAGCCGTCCCTGTGGGCCAAAGGTGGCTAGCGCGGGTGATGTGAAGTAGCCCTGCAGACCACTCCCTAATACGTAAACATCCGGTCGTGTTCGAGAGCGAGGCGAACCAGCACATTCGGCATCGCCATCTCGGCAGACTTCCCGCTTAAGTCACCTTCACCCACACCCCGAGCTTTGCTGGACATCCCCGAGAGATAGAATCTTCCCCCGCCGGCAACAATCGCATCGTACAATTCCCGCAGTTTGCCGGTACCCAGTCCGACTAGATTATCGAGCACCGCGTCGCGGATCAACTGCACGGCGTCACTGGCCAGAAACAGAGTCACCTGGTGGCCCTCGTCTATGGCAC
>JACPWV010000120.1 GCA_016196905.1 Chloroflexota bacterium
ACCTGAAGCCAGGCCGTTGGTGATGCGGCTGAAGACGTTCCCGATCTGGGGGCCTAGGATGAGCAGGATGGCAATGACCACGATAGCCACCAGAACGAGGATCAATGCATACTCTACGAGGCCCTGGCCTTCTTCCTGGGGCAGATACAGCATGGGGGTTCACCTCCTTTCTGCTGAGGTCCCGGCGCTTCTAGCGCGGGCCGCTGGATTGAGAGATCCTTGAGGCGCGGGGCCTCATGGACAATAGCGTTCTCATTATAGGAGGAAGATGTGGCTGAAGACAATAGGAGATTGGTACCAAGTAAAAACGCTCGAGCCGTATCCCGAGCGTTCCTCGACGGTGCGATTCAGTTTGCATTCAGTTAACGTGAGACCGGCTCAGCTGGGGTGATATCGGCCGGCACTTCCAAGGTCACCACCGTTCCCTGGCCCGGCTGGCTTTGCACCTCGATGTGCCCCCCCAGCATCTCCAGCCGCTCGCGCAAGGTAGCCAAGCCCAGGCTCTTGCGCTCCGCCACCGCAGCGAGCAGCGGTTCCACTTCAGACCCCTGGCCGTCATCCTCCACCGAGAGACCGTCCAGCATCATAGGCCGGAGATCGAAAATGAAGCGGCGCGTCTTTTGGAAGGTGAGGTTCACTGCCTCCTTCAGGTCGGCCAGCTCCTCACGGGCGCGAGAGGGATCGCTGTCGAAGAGGCGTTCGCAGACCTCGGCCTGCAGGATGAGGTTGGTCAGGGATTGGGCTGGGCCGACGTGCATCTGACGGGCCAGGCGCTGCCGCTCGCTCTCCTGGGCTTCGATGATGCGCACTACGGTTCCCTCGCTGAGCGGCGGGGGCGCGGATGCGGCGCGCCCCAACTCTCGCTGGGCAGACTCGACCATCTCCAGGCTGCGCTGTAAAAGATCGATCTGGGCGGCGAGGCTCTCCCGTTTGCTCTCCAGCTGCTCTAGCTGATTGGTCATGGTCAAGAGGTGTAGCTGGGTCTCATGGACGGCGTTATAAGCCGTGCGCAGATCCTCTCGAGGATGAGACTCCAGGTTGGGCTCCATCTGGCGGAGACGCTGGGTGGCCTGGGCGTGGCGCTGAGAGAGCTTCTCGATCTCTGTGGAGGTCTGCTGCAAGAGGAGGTTGATCTCCTTCAGCTGCTGCTGAAGGCGGTTGTAAGCAGCCCGGTTCTCCTGAATCCACTCCCGGAACGGATCCCCTCGGCCAGCGGGGGGCATGTGGTCCTCCTGGGGGCTCTTAGGATGGAGGCGCCTGGTCGCGTCGGGTGTCCTCCAGGCGAATCCATCCGTGGCGTAGGGCGTAAACCGCGGCCTCGGTGCGATCGCGCACGGGGAGCTTGCGCAGGATGGAGGAGATATGGTTCTTGACCGTCTGTTGGCTGATGCCCAGGGCGCGAGCGATCTCTTTGTTGCTCTGTCCCCGGGCGGTGTGCTGCAGGATCTCCATCTCCCGGCGGGAGAGCGGGCTGAAGGGCTCCCCCTCACCCAGTCCAGGCGTGGCGATTTCTTCCAACTGCTCGATCAGCCAGGCAGCCATCTGCTCCTGGTCCAGGACTTTCTCGCCGATCACCCAGCGCCGCTGATGCACATGGTGCAGACCCTCCACCAGGCGGGCTGGGGTCACATCCTTGGCAAAATAGGCGGAGGCTCCGGCACGCATGGAGTGGATTAACTGCTCTTCATCGTGGTAGGCGGTGAGCAGCACAACGGCCGTGTTGGGCAGCGTATTCTTTAACTCGCGGGTGACCTGGAGTCCGTTCATAGAGGGCAGATTGATGTCCAGGATCACCACATCTGGGTGCAGTTCTTGGGCCCGCTGAATAGCGGCGCGGCCATCCGCCTCCTCGGCCACGACCTCTAAGTCGGGTTCCTTTTCGAAGACCTGGCGCAGGCCTTCGCGAAAGAAGGGATGATCGTCCACCAGGAGTACCTTGATCCTCTCCATGGCCTGCCTGCTCCTTCGCCTTTGGATCGCGGAGGGGCCACCCCCCGGCGTTGCCTGGAGTATAGCACGAGATGTCAATTCCTGGCAACCCGCTCGGCCCAGGTGGGCCGATAGATGGCCAGGTGGTCGTTCTCCGGGCGGCAATCCTGGGGGAGTGGGGATCCGTAAATCAAGCGGAGTCGAGGGCTCTGGGCCAGGCGGGGATACCAGCAGGGAAAGAAGGTCAGATACTCCACCTCGCGCGCCTGGAAGTAGTTCAGCAGGCGTTCTTCATCCCGAATGAAGGGAATCACCTCCGGGGTGATCAAGCCCGCGCTGTCCACCAGCGGCCGCTGGGCGAAGAAGCCCAGGGCGCCGATGTCGTGAGCTCCAATGAGCGCGCCCGGCGGGGTCTGCTGTGCGATCCAGCGCGCGGCGCGTACCAACTCCCCCTCGATGAACGCCACATCGCGGGCGTAAGCCCCTGCCCCCAGCACCCCGAAGGCCAAGAGCAAGAGGGCCAGGGAGAGGCCTCCCAGCAGCCCGATGCGCCGTCTCCACTCTCGCCTCAAGCGGTCCAGCAGCTCGAAGCTCCCCCGCAACCCTAATAAAGTGTAAAAGGGGATGCTGGGAATCATGTAGCGGCCGTGCTGGTAGCCCAAAGGAAGGTAGGCGATATACACTGCCAAGAGGGCCAACCAGCACGCCCCCAGAAGCAGCGTGGGGTGTTCTCGTCGACGGCTGGCCAGAATCCATGCCCACACGAAGCCGGGCAGGAGGAGAACTTGGGGACCCACCAGCGTGACGCCGGGGACCTCCAGGAGGCGCCAGGCCAAGGGCGCGAAGGCGCTGACATATTCAGCGTGTTTGGCATAAAAGGTATTGGGGAAGGGGCGGCCAGTCAGCTCCAAGTGAAACAGGAGATAAGGCAAATAGAACAGCAGAAAACCGAGGATCAGATAGGATCCGCCTCGCCATCGGTCTGCCCCCCGCCAGCGATCTAGCAGCAAGAGCCCAAAGAGCAGCGCCCCTTCGGGACGGGTCAAGGTGGCCAGCCCGGCCAGGGCGCCCACCCAGGCGGGCTTGGCCCGGCCCAGATGGGCCTTCAGGCACCCCAAACCCAGAGCGATGAAGAGGGTGGTCTCCATCCCGGAGAGGGCAGCCCAGGTTAGATGCCATTCTAAAACGATGAAAAGTCCGACCCATAGGGCCATCCCCGATCGCCTGGGGTCGATGGCGCGGTAGAGCTGTGCGGAAAGCCATCCGCTGGCTAAAAGCAGGGCCCAGCCCAGCACATAGGTCCACTCTCTAAAAGGAAGCCCTCCGAGGTGGGCCGGGACCAGAAGTAGAGTCCACAAGGGCGAGGTGGAGCCAGCGCTGGGCTGGCCAGGAACGAAGGCCCATTGACCGTGCTGGGCCAGGTTGCGAGCGAAGGTTTGGTGGATCCAGGCGTCGTCTAAGGGAAACCCCCAGGTGCCGTGGAAAGCGGCAGTGCCCAAGTATAGAAGAGCGGGGGCAGCCGCTGCCAAGGCGTAAAGGGCCACCGTGGGCCGTTTCAAAAATCGCTGGCTCATGCCGAGATCGTGATTCGATAGATGAAGACTGGATTTCCGAGAGGATCTTCTAGGGTATCCAGCAAGGTTAATCCCGGGAGGTGTTCCTCTCCCCGATAGAGCCCATCCAGGGCTGAGGGGTGATCGACCTCCAGGATCAAGTATTCGGCCCCGTACCTACGGGCCACCTCGAAAAGCACCGGGGGATCGTCGGCGGGGATAACGATGGCCGGTCGCTGGATGAAATAGTACCAAGCGGGTGGATCGACGATCATGACCACCGGGTCCTGATCCTCGACTCCTAATCGGAGGGAAGCTTCTCGATAGAAGAGGCTTCGCTCGTTCCATAAGGGTGCGATGGGATCCTCGGCGGTCTGCCAAAAGACCCCTTGCGAGTACAAGAGCAGGCTGAAGAAAACCGCCAGGGCGACAAACCCTACACTGAAAAAGCGCTCAGCGGTAGAGATCTCCCAGGTCCGGCGAAGGCGCGCCACCCACCTCACAAAGGAGGCGACGCCCGCGGGCACGGAGGCGAAGAGGATCGGCAGGAGGGCGGTGGTGGAGTGGAGCATGCTCCCCCGCATACTGGGGAAGGTGAAGACCAGAGTCATGCTCAGATAGAGGATCGGCAGGTAGATGAGCGAGGGCCAAAGACGGGGCTCCTTTCTCGCCTGCCACCATCCCCAGGCCTCCA
>JACPWV010000121.1 GCA_016196905.1 Chloroflexota bacterium
CGGACGCTTCCGAGCCTGCGGGAACGCGGCACCCGCAAAACATCTTGGTCTGCGTAGCCAGTTGGGCATGGGCTTCCATGCCGATGACGATCTCGTAGTTCATGCTCATGATGCTCAAAATAGGACTTCGACTTAGCTCGAAAGAAATCCTGAACTCACGACGACGCCTGAACCCATCACTCGGAATGCTTCCCCTCGTGCTATTCTCAAGGGGCCTTCATCGCGATCGGTGGGCTTATCGGCCCTTCAGAAAATCCTCGATACGTCCCAGGGCCTCCTCGATATCGGTCAAGGAGGCGGCGTAGGCCATGCGCACATGCCCCTCCCCACAGGCACCGAAGGCGACGCCCGGTACCACCGCCACTTTCTTCTCGAATAGGAGCCTCTCCGAAAATTGCTCCGAACTCATCCCCGAGCGGGCGATGGAGGGGAAACAATAAAAGGCGCCCCGCGGCTCGAAGCAGTCGAGGCCGATATCGTTCAGCCCGCTGAGCATCACCTGGCGGCGAGCGTTGTACTCTTCGACCATGGCCTTCACGTAGGGCTCGCCGCTGCGGAGCGCCTCGATGGCCGCCACCTGCCCGGTGGTGGGCGCGCTCATGATCACGTATTGGTGCAGCTTGCGAATGGCCCCAATGATCCCTGCATTCGAACACACGTAACCGATGCGCCACCCGGTCATGGCATAGTCCTTGGAGAAACCGCTGAGAAACACTGTGCGCTCGCGCATCCTCGGCAGCGAGGCGAAGCAGGTATGCTGGATCCCATACACCAGCCGATCGTAGATCTCGTCCGAGATCACCAGGAGATCGTGGCGCTCGGCGATCTCCGTCACGCGCAGCGCTCGCTCCCGCTCCAGCACCGCCCCGGTGGGGTTGTTGGGGTAGCCGAACAAGATGGCCTTGGTGCGAGGAGTGATCGACCGCTCCAGCTGACCCACATCGATCTGAAAAGTATCCTCCCCTCGCGTCTCGATCACCACCGGCTCTCCCCCGGCGAAGATCACGCTGGGCACATAAGAGACGAAACAGGGTTGCGGAACGATCACCTCATCGCCGGGCTCGATTAAAGCCAGCATGGCCAAGTGCAGTGCTTCCGACACACCCACCGTGATGAGGATCTCCGTCTCCGGATCGTAGCGCACGCTGTAGAGCCGCTCCAGATGCTCGGAGAGGGCACGACGAAGTGCGAACATCCCCGAGTTGGAGGTGTATTTGGTCTCCCCCCGCTCCAGCGAATAAATTCCCGCCCGGCGGATGGGGTCCGGGGTGACGAAATCGGGCTCCCCCACCCCTAGGGAGATCACATCCTTCATGCTGGCGATGATATCGAAGAACTTGCGAATCCCGGAGGGGGGAACCCGCTGGACTCGGGAGGCCAACCATTCTTTCTTCACCCGTTCAACCCTGGGGGATATCCTAACGCAGATCGAAATCGATGTGCCAGCGATCCGCGCCTTCCTCATAGTAGAGGTGAAAGCGATCCCCACCCGTGGTGCGCACCACAAAGTGGGGGCCCTCCAGGCCGCGCCAGGCCCACTCGATCTCGGAGACCTGGTAGCGGCGCGCAAGCCAGGTGAAGGCGCGGGGTTGCTCGGCGTAGCGCGTCCCGGAGTAGCACTCCACCTCAACCGCCGACATCAACTCAGCTCCGCCTGGGACGAATCGCCCACTTCCAAAGGGAAGGACTTCCCCTTGACCTGGGCGTGAGGCCCGATGAGGGAACCCTCCAAGGTGGCCCCCTCGATAGAAGTCCCCTCCTGGATGATCGAATCCCGGACAATTGAAGACACGATGCGGACACTCTCAGCCACCGAGACATAGGGTCCGACCACCGAGTTGACGATGCGCGCAGTACGATCGATGTGCACCGGCGCGGTGAGTGTCGAGTTCTCTGTGGGAATCGTCTGAGTTGACCCGTGCTCCAGGAGATAGCGTTGCGCGGCCAGGAGCGCCTCCGGGGTGCCCGAATCGATCCAGGTGGGTACCGGCCAGGGCTCCAGCACCGCCCCGCGGTCGGCCAGGACCTGGAAGGCGTCGGCGATGTAGTACTCGCCCTTGGTCTGGATCCCCTGCTCCATCACCGTCTGCACCGCCTCGTTGAATAGCTGCCAATGGGCGACGTAGTACATGCCGATGAGGGCCAGTTTGGAATCAAGCGTCTCGGGTTTCTCCACAAATCGCACCACACGGGAACCCCTCAGCACGGCGATCCCGAAGCGACGTGGGTCTTCCACCTCCTTGACGAAAACCACCCCGTCGCTCTTGACCTGGATCAGCCGTGAGAGATCGGCCTCGAACAATGTATCTCCGAAGATGAGCACGAAGGGGCGGTCGATGTACTCCCGGGCTAGCCACAGGGCATGGGCTTGTCCCTTGAGCTCGTTTTGTACCACGAAGCGCGCCGCGAACTGGTAACGGGAGCGAACATATTGCTCGATCTGTTCCCCCAGATGGCCGACAATAAAGATGTACTCCTCCACCGGCAGTTCAAGGAACTTGTCGAGCAGGTGATCCAGAACGGCACGGCCCGCCAAGCGGATGAGGGGTTTAGGAATAGCGTAGGTGAGGGGCCGCAGCCGCGTCCCCAGCCCAGCGATGGGAATCACGACCTTCACGGCACCTCCTCCTCCCGCTGGGCCTCCAGCGGCGGTGCCATGCTGTGCCAGGGGGTGGCTTGCTCATAGGCGTAGGCCACGCGCAGGATGATCTCCTCGCCCAATGGCGGCCCGATGATTTGCAAACCCACGGGCAGTTCCTCCGAGAATCCACAGGGGATGGAAATAGAGGGCAAGCCCGCTAGCGGCTGGGCCAAGACGTAGATGTCGGCCAGGTACATTTGCAGGGGGTTGTTCACCCGCTCGCCAATGCGGAAGGCCACCACCGGCGAGGTGGGGGCCAGCAGCGCATGGCAGCGTTGAAAAGCCTGGTCGAAGTCCTGCTTGATCAGGGTGCGCACCTTTTGGGCTTTGAGGTAGTAGGCGTCGTAATAGCCGGCGGAGAGGGCGTAGGTGCCCAGGACGATCCGTCGCTTCACCTCCGCTCCGAAGCCCAGCCCGCGCGTGCGGCGATACGATTCCCAGATGTCCTCGGCCGGATAGGAGAAGCCGTATTTCACCCCATCGTAACGAGCCAGGTTAGCCGAGGCCTCGGCGGTCGCGATCAAATAATAAGTGGGGAGGGCGTAGCGGGTATGGGGCAGGGAGATGGGTACGATCTCCGCGCCCAGCTCCTCGAGCCGGGCGATGGCCTGGCGGACGGTCGTACCCACCCCCGACTCCATGCCGCCGCCCACCTCTAAGTATTCCTCGGCCACACCCAGGCGCAGGCCGCGCACCTCGGGGATCAAGGCCCGCCTATAGTCGGGCACCGGGTCGGGCAGGGAGGTGGCATCCTGCGGGTCGTGACCGGCCATCGACCCCAACACCAGGGCACAGTCGGTCACATCGCGGGTGATGGGTCCGATCTGATCCAGGGAGGAGGCGAAGGCCACCAGCCCGTAGCGCGACACGCGGCCGTAGGTGGGTCGCAGCCCCACCACCCCGCACAGGGAGGCCGGATGGCGCACGCTGCCCCCCGTATCGCTGCCCAGAGCGTAGGTGCACTCGCCGGCGGCCAGCGCCGCCGCCGAGCCGCCGCTGGAGCCACCCGGCACCCGCCCCAGATCCCAGGGGTTGTGAGTGGTGAAATACCCCGAGTTCTCGGTGGAGGAGCCCATGGCGAACTCGTCCGAATTGGTCTTGCCCAAAAGCACCGCCCCGGCCTGGCGCAGCCGCGCCCAAGCCGTCGCGTCGTAGGGGGGCACAAAGCCTTGGAGAATTTTAGACCCGCAGGTGGTCTCCACTCCGCGGGTGCAGATGACATCCTTGATGGCCATCGGGATGCCCAAAAGCGGCGAGAAATGCTGGCCCCGCCGCCGATTTTCGCTGATGCGGCGATCCGCCTGGCGGGCCTGCTCCAAAGCCAGCTCGGGGGTGGTGCGCAAGTAGGCCTGCACGCGGCCGTCCACCGCCTGGATGCGTTCCAATATCGTTTGGGTCAATTCCTGGGAGGTGATCTCCCCCCGGCGCAAGAGATCGTGCCCTTCGTGGAGGGTCAACCGCTCCAGCTCTTTAGTCGACAAGGGAGTAGTAAACCTCCAAAAGCCGATCGATATTTTTATCTAGCGAGTAACGCTCCAGGACCCGCTGGCGACCCTTTTCCCCCAGCAAGCGACGTAGCTCCGGATGCTCCGACAGGGTGCGCAGCGCCAGGCGCAGCTGTCCATCCAGGTGATCCAGGTTGATGACCAGTCCCGCCCCGGCCAGCGCCTCCCCGTTGCTGCCCACGTCGGTGGCCACCGTGGCCACCCCGCAGGCCATGGCCTCCAGCATGGCCAGCGAGAGGCCCTCCACCGCCGAGGGCAAAACGAAGACATCCGAGGCGCGCAGGATCTCCACCAAGCGCTCGGGCCGGCGCACCAGCCCTTCGAAAATGATCGACACGTGGCGAAAGCGCTCGCGCAGCAGGCGCTGTTCCATGCCCTCCCCCGCCACCACCGTCTTGTAATTGGGAGGCAAGTTGAGATCCAGGAAAGCGCGCAAAAAGCTGCCCACGTTCTTCTCCGGATCCAGCCGTCCGCAGTAGGTGAAGAGGAACTCCGCTCCGATCTTGTCTTTGTAATCCGACGGCCCGGGCGAGAATTTCTCCTCATCCACCCCATTGGGGATGACCTGGATGCGCTCCGGGGGGACGCCGTACTCGATCAGCAACTGCCGCTGCTCGTCGGAGAAGATGATCACCGCGTCGTACTTGGCCAGGGGCATGGCCCACAGGCGATAGAGCACGCGCGTGCCCCCGCCCCAAAAGGTGAGGCGGCGATCGTAGGGAAAATGGAGGGTGGCCACGATGGGGATGCCCAGGCCGTGGCAGATATCGGGCAGGCTGAAGTCGAGCAGGCTGAAGGAGAGGGAGGCGTGGGCGAGATCGACCTGTTCGCGTCGAAGCGTCTCTTCGATGATCCCCACCGCGCCAGGCAGGGTGATCAGATCGTGATTCAAGAGGTTGAAGGAGCCCAGCCGGATGCTACGGGGATCGTCCTCGCCCTTGCTGCCATCGC
>JACPWV010000125.1 GCA_016196905.1 Chloroflexota bacterium
CCCCTCCCCTCACATGCAGAGGGGCGGTGCACCCGCCCCTGCTGGTCCCTGTCTATCGCTAGGATGCGCCTAGGTGAGGCCCAGTTCCAGCTTGGCGTCCTCGGTCATCATGCTGGGGTTCCAGGGCGGATCATAAACAATATTCACCTCGACCTCTTGGGCGCCGGTGGCGGCCTTGATCTTCTCCGCAGTGCTCATTTGCATATAGGGGCCCACCGGGCAGCCCACTGCGGTCAGGGTCATATCGACACGGACTGTGTCTCCCTCAACCTGGACGTTGTAGACCAGGCCCAGATCGACCACGTTCACCGGGATCTCCGGGTCGTAAACTTCCTTCAAAGTTTCCCAGACTTTAGCTTCCTCGACCATTTATTAACCCTCGCTATTTTTGAAGATTCCCATAATAAGAATAGCATGGCGATGGGTTAAAGTCAAGACTTCCCTCCTGTTCTAAGGTGTTGAGGAGTGTAGTTGTTATAACTATGCGAATTGATGTGCCTTTTCGCGATAGGATCGAGTCGAGAAGTGGCCCTAACAAAAAGGCCTTCCTCGACCAGGCTGTTACGAGGCCAGGCGCCGGGAGGTTTTGCGGTCCCGGCGGTACACGAGGCGCAAGGGCGTGCCGGGGAAACCAAAGGCCTGGCGCAACGCGTTCTCCAAATAGCGCTGGTAAGAGAAGTGGATCGTCTGCGGATCGCTCACGCTGAAGGCAAAGGTCGGCGGGTCAATCCCGGTCTGGGCCACAGCGTAGAAACGCAGCGGTCGGCCGGCAGCCGAGGGCGGGGCGTGTTGAGCCACGACATCCCGCAACCACTGGTTGAGCTGATCGGCAGGCACCTGTCTCCGGCGCTCCTTTTGCACCTTCAAAGCCACATCCAAGAGCTCACCGGTGCCCTGACCCTTGAGGGCGGAGACGAAGGAGAGGGGGGCATAAGGAGCGAAACGGAATAGACGGCCGATCTTGGCCTCATATTCCGCACGAGCCTGGGCGCGCATGGGGTGGGGAACCAAATCCCACTTGTTCACCACCAGAACCAGACCGCGCCCCTCATCCACTACGTAGCCACCGATGTGGGCGTCCTGGGCGGCCGTTCCTTCCGCCGCGTCCAAGAGGAGCAGGACCACATCGGAACGCTGAATCGCCCGCAGCGCGCGCAGCACACTGTAGTGCTCCACCGCGCTCCCCATCCGACCCCGCCGCCGGATCCCTGCCGTGTCGATGAGGATCACCCGCTCCTTTCGCCAAGTGAGGGGGGTATCCAGGGCATCGCGAGTGGTCCCCGGCACCTTGCTGACGATGGCCCGCTCCTGCCCCAGGATGGTGTTGAGCAGAGAGGACTTGCCCACGTTGGGGCGGCCCACGATGGCCACCCGGGGCGCCTCCCCCGATCCCGGCTCGGTCGGGGTCAATGCCTCCATCTTGGGCAGGGCGGCGACCAAGGCGTCCAGCAGGTCTCCCGTGCCCGTGCCATGCAGCGCGGAGATGGGATGAGGAGTCCCTACACCCAAGCGATAGAACTCGGCCGCGGCTGGGCGGCGCCCTTTTCCCTCGATCTTGTTGGCGGCTAACAAGACCGGCTTAGCGGTTCGCCGCAGCCGGTCCGCGATCTCCTCATCGGCGCCCACCAGCCCCTGGCTCGCATCGACCACAAAAAGAATGGCCTCCGCCTCGGCCAGGGCCGTCGCCACCTGCCGTCCCACCTCGACCAGCAGTTCTTCCTCCGCCCACGGCACCAGGCCACCCGTATCCACCAGGGTGAACTCCACCCCGTCCCAGACCGCATCGGCATAGAGGCGATCGCGGGTGGTGCCCGGCTCCTCCCCCACGATGGCCTGGCGTTTCCCGATCAGGCGATTAAAAAGGGTCGACTTTCCCACCTGGGGTCGGCCCACGATAGCCACTAAAGGTACACTGCCTCTCATAAGGACCCCGAAGTGATCACCACCTCCACCTGAGAGGGCACCACGCTTTGCACCTCTAGAGAGGGCGGCTTCACCACACGGGTGGCGAGCCGGTGGGTGCCCGGGCGCAAGCCGCTGAGATCGACCACCACCTGCACATCCTCGGGGCGCAGTCCCAACAGATCAGGTAAAGGCCCCTTGAGGATCACCTCCACATTGCGCGGGGAGACCGAGGCTCGCAGACCCTCGCCCAGGCCTTCGAGGACGATAGGCAATTGGAGAGTCTGACCGCCCTCGATGGCGGAGACCTCTATGCGCACACGCACCGCCTCCGCATCCAGCAAGGATAGGTTGGCGGGCAGGACCAGGCCAACTTGGCGGATCAAAGTGCGAGCAGCTCCTTCCACATCGACCGGCTGGGTATCCAGGAAACCTTGTAGTTCTTTTACTGACTCTGGATCGCCAAATACGGTGACCGTATCCGGGGTAGCCCGGATATCGCTGATCCAATAGCCGGGTGCCACCCGCCCCTGGGTGACCACGCGCACCGAGAGCTCCTTGAAGCCCACTGCCGCTTCGATGGGCAGCACCACCCGCACCCGCGCGGGCTCAACTTCCAGCCCCTCCAGGGGTCGGCCGGACTGATCCCGCGGGATGATCTCGAACTCTCCCTCCAGGGTGGATCGTTGATCCTGGACCACTAAGTCCACCGCAACTTTCGCCACGCGATCGATCAGGTTCTGGGGACCCACCAGCAGCACCTCCGTCGGCAGGATGGTGGGCGAGCCGATGGTGTAGCCGGGCGGCGGCTCTCCCAGGAGGTTGACCTCCACCGGCAGGGTCCGCTCCCCGCGCCGATCGATGAAGACGGTGACCGTCGGCAAAGGTTGGCTCACCACCCGCGGTGCCAACCCGTCTCCGGAGAAATTCAGCTGCACCGGCAGCGTGTACTGACCTGGCCCGCGGCCAGCCGCATCCACGAAGGCCAGCACCTCGTTGGAATCCAGCTGCCCCAAAACACTCTGGGGGGCCCGCAAAGTCACCGTGAACTGCTGATCCAAGGGGCCGGCCGCTTCCAGCTGAGGATCCAGCCCGCGCACCTCCAGGGGGGAAACGATGGTCAGGGTGCGGTTGCTAAAGGGATCCTCCTGCAGCCGGGCCACCACCCACACCGTAACGCCCAGGGCCAGGGCCATGGCCGCAGAGCTTCGATCGATGACCAGGAAGCGTCGCATCTCAGGATCCCATTCGCCAGGGCCACCAGCGAGGGAAGGGAACCAACGGCTCTGGTTTATAAAAATTCTGCAAGAGCTTGCTTAGACGCGCGTCGTCCAAGTGGCGAATCATGCGCCCGTGGCGGGCCAGGGAGACGGTCCCCGTCTCCTCGGAGACTACGATGGCCACCGCATCGGAGATCTCGGTGATGCCCACCGCCGCCCGATGGCGCAGCCCCAACCGCCGCTCCAGCCGGAAACTCTGGCTTAGGGGCAGGGCGCAGGCCGCGGCCAGAATGCGCTCCTCCCGCACGATAACCGCCCCATCGTGCAACGCGGTCTTGGGATGGAAGATGGTCAGCATGAGCTCGGTGGAGAGCTCTCCGTTGATCTCGACCCCCGAATCCACATACTGCTGCAAGCCGGTCTCGCGCTCCAAGACGATGATGGCTCCGTGGCGGCGCTCGGAGAGGATCCGAGCGGCACGCGAGACGCTGCGGATGACCTTCAGCATGTCCGCGGCGGGGTTAGCCCGAACGATCACCAGGCCCCCTCGTCCCAGGCGCTCCAGGGCGCGGCGCAGCTCTGGCTGGAAGATGACCGGAATGGCCACCAAGAGGGCGGGCAGCAAAGTGCGGATCAGCCAGTTGAAGGCGGTGAAAGCGAAGAGGTTGCTGGCCAGAACCAACAGAAAGACCGTCCCCACTCCCAAAAAAAGAATGCCCCGCAGGAGCTGCAGGGCCGGGGTTCCCCGCACCAGACGCAGAAGCCCGTAGAAGATGAGCGAAACCAGCAGGATATCGAAAAGGCTGCGCAAATCCCTTTGTAAGATGATCTGCGAGAGCATCCACGCAATGTCGCCCACCCGCCTCTCCTCAGTTCCTCAGCCCCCCAGTTGTTTCAACAGCTTGCGATACTGATCCACGTTGTGGGGACGAAGGCCGATGATCCGACGGATGGTGGCGATGGCCTCCTGTTGCCGCCCAGCCACCAATTGCATCTCGCCCAGGGCATCCAGAGTTTGGCTTCCCTCCTCCTTGCGGTTGGCCTCCAAGTAGGCTTCCGCCAGGGCGGCCCGCAAAGGGATATCCTGGGGCTGGGCCGCCACCGCCCCTTCCAGCCAACTCAGGGCGCGCTCTGCTTCGCCTCGCTCGCGATAGACACCCAATAACTCCTCCCACTCGCGGCGGGCCTCCTCCGCCCATTCCAGGCGGGTATATAAGTCGATTAGCGTCTGGCGCGGCCCCTCCGCGCTCGAGTCGAGGGCCTTCAAATCGCGATAGACCCTGACCGCCTCCTCCCATTGACCTAGCTCGCGATATAGCTCGCCCAGCTTTGCCAGGTACCGACTGCTCCAGGGTTCGCTGGAGGCACGGCTTACCCCCCAGCGTGCTAGATCCAGGGCCTCCTCACCCCAGCCTCGCTGGCGATAGGCGTCCGTCAGGATCAACCCTACCGGCAGGACGACCCCCTCGCCCTCCCGGGAAACGATGAATTCCAAAAGCGCTCTAGCTGTGGATGCCTCCCAGCCCGCCAGGGCGGCTGCGCGCCGGTAGGCGCCCAAGGCCCTTAGCCCGTCGCCCCGGGTGACGAAGGTGTTGGCCACCACCACTAATTTCTCCATGGCCTGCTCGACTCTTCCCTGACGCGCTAGCGTCTCCGCCAAGGCCAAATGGAGCGGCAGGCAATCCGGGGCGCGCTCGATGGCTCGGTAAATCTCCTCCAAAGCGGTGAAGGTTCGCTCCCCCACCGAGGCCTGCCAGGCCAAGTCGAGGGAGCTCAATAACTCTTCCCCATCCGATCGGGCGATGAACTCGGCCAGGGCGAAGTTGAGTTCGCCGTCCGCCAGCGCCTGGAGGCTCTGGCGGACGGCCACCACTCGCTGCCACCAATCTGCGCGTCCCAAAAAGTGCGCCAAAAGGGGCACCAAGCGCGATCTCTCCTCGGGGTGGGACACCGCCGGCACGTCATCGTAGGCCCGTTGCAGAGCCTGGGAACTCTCGGGGGGCACGCTGGCGAGGTCGGCGTCCCGCAGGGCCTGCCAGAACTGTGCCAGGGCCTCCTCCTCCTTTCCCGCCTTCTGGAAGCATTCTCCTAGGCCGAACCTGGCCGCCACGCGGTACTCGAGGGAGCTCAACCCTTCCAGGTGAACTTGGCCCTCCGCACAGCGTCCGGCGAGGGCCTCCAGGACCACCAGATTGAAGCGGGCTTCCTCCCCGCCTAGGCCTTCCTCTACAGCTTTCTGGTAGGCGCGGATGGCCTCTGAGGTTCTCCCCGCGGAATGGAAGCGGATTGCCGAGGCCAAGGCGGTGAGCCCCGATCCCTCCCCAGCCGCAGAGGATCGGGTGAGCCGCTCTGCCAGCTCTCCCGTGCGTTGCTTCAATTGCTGCCACCAGTCCTTGGGTTCCGGCGTCCTCAGCGGCTCACCTTCTGGAGAGATCGTCTCGGCTAGGCGAACCAGGGCCCGTCGCGAGAGCGCTTCGCTGGAGTAATCCGCACTCAGGTCAGCGGGGGGCGCCGCGATGGGGGTCGGCTCCGGCCTGACCTCGCTGATCTCGAACGGCGTGGCTTCAACGTCTAGCTCGGCGGGTAGAATCTTCAGTCCTGACTCGGGTGTGCGCTCCACTTTGAGCTGCTCCGGGTCCAAGAGGGCCGCTTGTCGCCAGGCGGCCTCGGCCTCCTCCGCCGAACCCTCCTTCTCCAAGTAGGTCGCCAACTCAACCCAAACCTTGGCAGCTTCGCTGGGGTGCCCCAGCTCCCGATAGATCTCGGCCACTCGCCGGCGGGTGGGGATGTCTTCAGGGCGCAACCGGACGACCGCGCGATAGGCCGCCAGCGCCTCCGAGAGCTGGCCCACCTGTAAATAGGCCAGCCCCAAGCTCCCCTGGGCCACCGGGTCATCCGGAAACTCACTGATCGCCCGGCGATACTCCTGGATGGCTTTGAGCCAGTCGCCCTCCCAGGCATAGCTGTGCCCTCTTTTCATCGCCTCTTCAAAGACGCCTCGATCGCCGGCCATTCGTTCCCTCTTTTATGGAGTCATCGCTGAGGGAGCCAGCAGGCGGGCCAGGATAGCCTTTTGCAGGTGAAGGCGATTCTCAGCCTGGTCAAAGACGATGGAGTGCGGCCCCTCCAACACCTCGGCGGTGATCTCCTCCCCACGGTGGGCAGGCAGGCAGTGCATCACCAAGGCCCCGTCACCTGCGGCGGACACCAGTTCGGTGTTGACCTGGTAGGGCGGGAAAACTTTCAAGCGCTGGGCCCGTTCACTTTCCTGCCCCATGCTGGCCCACACATCGGTATAGATCACATCGGCCCCACGCACCGCCTCCTCGGGGTCCCTCAGCACCTCCACGCGGCTGCCCGAGGCGCGGGCGTACTCCCGGGCCTGGGCCACCACCTCGCGCCTGGGCTCAAAGCCCGGTGGGCAGGCTAGGACGATGTTCATCCCCACTTTGCTGGTGGCGAAGAGCAGTGAGTGGGCCACGTTGTTGCCATCCCCTACATACGCCAGCTTGAGGCCCCGCAACGCCCCCCGCTTCTCGCGTAAGGTGAAAAGATCGCTGAGGGCCTGGCAGGGGTGACACAGGTCAGAGAGGCCATTGATGACCGGCACCGTGGCGTGGCGGGCCAGCTCCTCCAGATAGCTGTGCTCGAAGACGCGGGCCATGATCCCATCCATGTAGCGACTCAACACGCGGGCCACGTCCGGCACACTCTCCCGCTGGCCTAGCTGGATCTCTTGGGGAGAAAGGTAGAGGGCCTGGCCGCCCAGGTGCTGCATGCCCACCTCGAAGGAAACCCGGGTGCGCAGCGACGGCTTTTGAAAGATCATCCCCAAAATCTTGCCACGCAAAAGCGGCCGCTGGCGACCACCCCGCCACTCCGATTTCAACTCAGCCGCTAATTGGAGTAACTGCTCTATCTCCTCAGGAGAGAGATGCGCAATACTCAGGAGGTGGTCCATAGACGAGTCTATCTAGGGGACAACACTAACGCACGCAACACGATGCTCATTGAGTATATCACAAAGCCTTCGCCAGGACGAGGCGCGGAGAGCTCGACTACCCCAGGAACTTCCTTACGTTTTCCCTGCGGTGTAGGATGGGGTATGAGTAAAGCGCGCCTCTCCCCTACGGATCCTCCCGGGAGCGACCCCTTTGTCCACCACATCGAATGTTCCTGAAAGTTGAAAAGCGGGAGGTGCGCGACACTCGCTCTTTCGCCACGCTTCGACGCATGCGACAGGCGCGTCCGAAAGCAACCTCCACTGACGCTCTCTCCTCTCATCAGCCCACCGGCTTCGTCGCTTTATGTTAAACGCAAGGTGCGTACGATGCCCATTCATTTTTATGTCTTGAGTTTGCGGCTCTGCTCCCGGGTTTCATTTTTTATGTAAAAGACGGTGCGCAAACTAAAAGGGAGCTGTGCGCTCCCTTCGTTTTGTCAAGCAAAGACCGCGACGCTGACGATCACTTGCGGGGTTGACGCAGCAGCGCCTGGACCTTCTCGAGGAGATCGTTGGCGGCGAGGGGCTTGGACAGCAACTCATCGGCCCCGGCCTCCTTCGCTCGCTGGACCACTTCCTGATCCGCGTCGAGGGTCATGACCAGGACTCTGGCGCCGCGGCTGGCCGAATCGGCCTTGATCTTGCGGCAAAGCTGCAGCCCGTCCAGATTGGGCATCGCCAAATCTAAAATGATCACGTCGGGCTGGAAGCTGGCCAGCTTCACACCCGCCTCAAAGCTATCGGCGGCACTGGAAAAGCGGACCTCGGGGTTCTCTTTGACCAAGGCATCCTGGATAAACCCCACCACCGAGGAATCGTCATCCACAATCAGGATCCGACCCAAGGTCGGGGCGAAGAACTCCTCATCGACAGGAATATTATATTTGTTTAAAAAATCGCGAAAATCCTCCAGGCGCACCCGATAGTGACCCCCGGGCGTGGAATAAGCCTTCACTTTCCCAGCCTTGATCCAGTTGAAGACGGTGGCTGGGCGCACTTGGCAGTACTCCGCCACCTGGCCGGTGGTGAGAGCCTTGCGCCTCTTAGCGGACCGCGACCTGATCGACTCTTTCATTTTTGCGACTTTTGATGCTCGCTAATCCTAGCACCAATTGAGAGGGATGTCAAGCCCCGAAAATTCTAATTCGATGCAAGATCAAATTCGACCAACGGCCAGCTTCGAGGTACAATGATTTCCGTGACCAAGCTGCCCCAGAGCTCGAGCGGTGATCCCTCCGCCTACCAGGTGATATTGCCCATCTTCCAAGGGCCTCTGGATCTGCTGCTTTATCTGGTCGAGGAGAACCAACTGGAGATCACTCAGGTCGCCTTGGCCCAGGTGACCGACCAGTATCTGGCCTACCTGCAAACGTTGGAGCAGCTCGAGTTGGCCAGCTTAGCCGAGTTTGTGGTGGTGGCTGCCCAATTGCTTTGGCTTAAATCGCGAGCTCTGCTGCCCGCTCCGTCGAGTGAGGAAGAAAGACTCAGCGAGGGTGAGGCTGGCCAGGACCTGGTGGAAAAGCTGCGCGAGTATCAGCGTTATAAAGCCGCTGCCACGGAGCTAAAATCCAGACAGGAGGAGGGACTGCGCGCGTATCCGCGCCTGGTGCCTCTGGCCATCGACCTGCCCAACAACCTTCCCTTGGAGGGAGTGACCCTTTACGATCTGGCCCATCTGGTGCGCCGAGCTTTGCAAAATATCCCGGCCGGCAGTGTGGACCAGGTGGTGGCCCCCGTGACCATCTCCCTGCCCCAGATCCTCGCCGAGCTGCGCCGCCAGGTGGCCCGCCGCCGGCGGCTCAGCTTCAACCGCCTATTGACCAAGGCCACCTCCCGGGCCGAGATCATCGTCACCTTCCTGGCCCTCTTGCAGTTGCTCAAGGAGGGAGCGGTAATCGTCCGCCAGGAGGTCCCCTTCAGCGAGATCCTCATTTTCTCCCGCTCCGCGTCCACCCCATAAGAGCCATCCCCATCCCCAAAGTATCGAAGGCAAGATCTAGCAGATCGGCCTCGCGCCCCGCCACATAGCTCTGGTGCCATTCGTCGGAGAGGGCATAAAGCCACGACAAAAGCAGCGAGGTCCACAGCACGTGAGTGGGCGCCAACCCCTCCCCTCTCAACGCGCGCACCCACAGATGCGCCAACACGCCGTATTCGAGGGCATGGCCGAGGGGTTCCAGCAGCCGATCGATGGTCGGCTCAGCCAAATGGGGCCGGTCGGGCTGGCTGGAGAACACGAATATCAGGCCCATCCACAATAAAAGCTGGCCCCAGCGGGCTAGACGATCTCGGGTCGAGTTTCGATGCATGGCGACCTCAAAATGATTTGGGGCGAGGAAGTTCCTCGCCCCAAATCGACTGGCCTCTAGCAACTACTCGACGGTGACCGACTTGGCCAAATTGCGCGGCTTATCCACGTCGCGTCCCAGCTCCACCGCCATGTAGTAGGCGAAGAGCTGGAGCGGGACCACCGAGACGAGCGGGCTGAGGGTTTCCAGGGTCGCTGGCACCCAGAGGACCTCGTCGGTGTGCTGTTGGATCTCGGCATCCCCCTCCGCCGCCACGGCCACAACCACAGCTTTGCGCGCCCGGACCTCCTGAATGTTGGAGATGATCTTGGGGTACTGCGACCCCGGGGTGGCCACGGCCATGACCGGCACCTGGGGGTCCAGCAGGGCGATGGGGCCGTGCTTTAACTCGCCAGCGGCGTAGCCCTCGGCGTGGATGTAGCTGATCTCCTTTAATTTGAGCGCCCCCTCCAATGCGGTCGGGTAATCGAACCCGCGCCCGATGAAGAAAAAGCTGGATCGGTCAGTGTACCGGCGCGCCACCTCAGCCACCGCCTCCGCTCCATCCAGGACCCGATCGATCTTGGCCGGCACGTCGCGCAACTCGCGCAGGACCGCAGTGAGGGAACTCTGATCCAACCTGCCCCGCCGACGGGCCAGCTCCAGCGCCAGCAAGACCAAGACGGCCAACTGAGCGGTGTAGGTTTTGGTGGCGACCACCCCGATCTCCGGCCCGGCTTGCAGGTAAAGGACAGCCTCCACCCCTCGGGCCAGGCTGCTGCCCATCACGTTGCACACCCCCAGCCTGGCCGCCCCGCGTTCCTTCCCCAGGCGGGTGGCGGCCAGGGTGTCGGCGGTCTCCCCCGATTGGGCGATGGGGATCAATAAACTGCCAGCGTCGATGACCGGGTCGCTGTAGCGAAACTCGGAGGCAATAGACGCCTCGGCCGGGATCCTAGTCCAGGCCTCGATCCACTTCTTGCCCACCAGCGCGGCGTGATAGGAGGTGCCGCACGCCACCAGGTGGACCCGCTGAACGCGGTCCAGGTCGATGGCGTCCAGCTCGGGGAGGAGGATGCGGTCGCCCTCTATACGGCCGCGTAGTGCGTTGGACACCGCCTGGGGCTGCTCGTGGATCTCCTTGAGCATGAAGTGAGCATAGCCGGCCTTCTCCGCCGCCTCCAGGTCCCAAGCGATGTGGAAAGGCTCGCGGGTGACAAGGCGATCGGCCATCGTGCGCAGGGTGACCCCCTCGCGATCGAGGGCCACGACTTCTCCATCCTCCACGATCAGCGCCCGCCGGGTGTGGGGCAGAAGCGCGGGCAAATCCGAGGCCAGGTAGTTCTCACCCTGGCCCAGGCCTACCACCAGGGGCGAGAACTGGCGCGCACCCACCAGTAAATCGGGCTGATCGCGAGTGAAGGCGGCCACGGCGTAGGCTCCGCGCACTTTGGTCAGGGCGCGGCGCACCGCCTCCACGAAATCTTCCGGTCGATCGCCGCGGTATTCTTCCTCCACCAGATGGGCCACCACCTCGGTGTCGGTCTCCGAAGTGAAGCGATGCCCGCGTGCGAGCAGCTCGCGCCGCAGCTCTGCATAATTCTCGATGATCCCGTTGTGCACAACCACTAGACGATTCTGACAATCGGGGTGGGGATGGGCATTGGTCTGGTTGGGCGGGGCGTGGGTAGCCCAGCGGGTGTGTC
>JACPWV010000126.1 GCA_016196905.1 Chloroflexota bacterium
ATCTGCGATGGGAACGATTTGTTGGATACCTACCGCGTCACGAAGGAGGCCTTCGAGCGTGCCCGCCGCGGCGAGGGGCCCACCCTGGTGGAGGCCAAGACCTATCGTATCGTCCCCCACTCCTCCGATGACGACGACCGCACCTATCGCAGCCGCGAAGAGGTGGAGGAGTGGAAAAGGCGCGATCCCATTCTTCGCACTAAGCAGGATTTATTGGAAGTTCGACTACTCGACGAGAAGGGCGATCAAGAGATCCGCGCCTGGGCCCTCAAGGAGACCAACGAGGCCAACGAGTACGGCGAGAAGGCTCCCTATCCCGACCCCTCCGAGGCCCTCAAGAACGTCTTCTTCGAGGGGTCGTAGGGGCGGGCCTCCGTGCCCGCCCGGCCGAGGTCGGAAGTGGGGAGGACCAAGACCGCAGGGGCAACGCGTCGTCGAAGATCCCGAGGAAACCAAAGGCCCTCTGTCTGCATCACCGACTGCTCGACGAACGTGATTCATGAGTGCTGGCAGGAGTTACCTCCTGACAGCTGATGGCGTCAGATGGTAACATCTGACGCCACCAAAAAACGTCTTCTTCGAGGGATCGTAGGGGCGACGCCCCTGTGCTCGCCCAGGCCCCCGTGCCTGCCCAATCGGCGGCATGACCGTAGCGCGACCGGGAGGACCGCATGGCTGAGAAAACACTGCTCGAGGGAATCAAGGAAGCCATTGCCGAGGAGATGGAGCGCGACGAGCGGGTCCTCGTCATGGGGGAGGATGTGGGCCTGCGCGGCGGTGTCTTCCGAGTCACCGAGGGACTGATCCACAAATACGGCGAACTGCGCGTGATCGATACCCCACTGGCGGAGCTGGGCATCGTGGGCATCGCCATCGGGGCAGCCCTGAATGGGCTGCGACCTATCGCCGAGATCCAGTTCGCCGACTTCATCCATCCCGCTTTCGATCAGATCGTCAGTGAGATGGCCCGCTTCCGCTATCGCTCCGCCGGGACCTGGACCTGCCCCATGGTGGTGCGCGCCCCCTTCGGCGGCGGCATCGGCGGCGGACTGTACCACTCGCAGTGCGTCGAGGCCTTCTACGCTCACGTGCCCGGCCTCAAGGTGGTCATCCCCGGCACGCCGGCCGACGCCAAGGGGTTGCTCAAAGCGGCCATCCGCGACCCGGACCCGGTCATGTTTTTCGAGCACAAGAAGGCCTATCGCCTGGTCAAGGGCGAGATCCCTGAGGGCGATTACACCACGCCCATCGGCCCGGCGCGCATCGCGCGACAGGGAAGCGATCTCACCATCATCGCTTATGGCTTGATGCTGCACTACGCCCTGCAGGTGGCTGAGGAGGCGACTCAAAAGGACGGCATCAGCGCCGAGGTGATCGACCTGCGCACACTAGTTCCTTTGGACAAGCAGACCATCCTGGACTCGGTCAAGAAGACGGGCAAGGCTTTGGTGGTCTACGAGGACAATAAGACCGGTGGATTCGGGGCGGAGATCGCGGCCCTCATCGCCGAGGAAGCCTTCGAGTATCTCGATGGTCCGGTGATGCGGCTGGCCCCTCCGGATGTCCCCGCCGTGCCCTTCAGCCCACCGCTGCAGGACTTCTACTTGCCCAATCCGGAGAAGATCGCCGCGGCCATGCGCAAACTGGCAGCATATTAGAGTCGATAAGTGAAGAGGTGACGAGTCGATAAGTCGACAAGTGACGAGGTGATACCCATCGATCCTTCGCTGAAGTCTCGACCCAAAGGATTGGAACGATTCGATCAACAGGGCCGCGATTCCTAAATCGATGCTAGGATTTGCCAGATGGTTTGGAGGCAAAGATGCCTGAGATGATCATCATGCCCCAATTGGGTGAGAGTGTGGTGGAAGGGACCGTAGGCAAGTGGCTCAAGAAGGAAGGCGATCCGGTCGCCAAATACGAGCCCTTGCTGGAAGTGATTACCGACAAGGTGGATACCGAGATCCCCTCCCCGGCCGAGGGGGTGGTGCTCAAGATCATCGTGCCCGAGGGGCAGACGGTGAAGGCGGGCACGGTCATCGCCTGGGTGGGACAGGCGGGCGAGAGCATTCCCGAGGGCGCACCCACGGTGGTCGCCCCTCACGGCGCGCCGACCCCAGTTGTCGAGGCCCCGCCGCAAGCCAAGATCGAAGCAGTGGCTGAGAAAGCCGCGGCGCCCGTCGCCCCCACTCGCGCCCCCGGGGCCTCGCCCGTGGTGGCTAAGATGGCCGCCGAGCACGGCATCGATCTCAGCCAGGTGCGTGGCACCGGCGAGGGCGGACGGGTCACCAAGAAGGATCTGGAAAAGTATATCCAGGAGATGAAGGAGCCCTGGGCCCCGCGCGAGCAGGAGCCGGGCGTCTTCTTCCGCGAGCCGGTCATGGCCGTGCCCGAGGCGCCGCCCGCGGCCGTCGTGGGGGTCGCCCCCGCTGAGGAGGTCGTCGAGCTCAGCCATATGCGCAAAGCCATAGCCGAGCACATGGTCAAGAGTAAGCGCACCGCTCCCCACGTCACCACCGTCTTTGAGGTGGACCTGAGCAACGTGGTGGCCTACCGCGAGGCGCACAAGGACGAGTTCCAGCGCCGCGAGGGCATCCCCCTCACCTATACCGCCTTCTTCGTGCTGGCGGCGGTGCATGGACTCAAAACCGTTCCCCAGGTGAACGCCAGCCTCACCGAGGACAACAAGATCCTCCTCAAGCGACAGATCAATATCGGCGTTGCGGTGGCCATCGAGGAGGGGCTGATCGTCCCGGTGATCAAGAAGGCTGATGAAAAATCCTTAGCGCGTATCGCTCGCGAGGTTTACGATCTAGCAACGCATGCCCGCGAACGCAAGCTCACGCCCGACGATGTGCAGGGCGGCACCTTCACCATCACCAATCACGGAGTCAGCGGCAGCCTCTTCGCTACACCGATCATCAACCAACCGCAAGCGGCCATCTTGGGCGTGGGAGCGATTCAAAAGCGCGCCGTGGTCATCGAGGGGGATGCCATCGCCGTCCGACCCATGGTCTACTTGTCCCTGACCTTCGACCATCGCCTCCTGGATGGCGCGATCGCTGATCGCTTTGTGAGCTTCGTTAAGGAGTACTTGGAGAAGTTCCAAGGCGCCTGACTCGTAGTCGATCGAGCTTTCGATGACCGATCGCAACGGGCAAGGTGGGGGTGAGCCCTCGTCGTTCCGCCGTGGGCGGGAGCGAGAGCTTTTTTGTCGTGGGGCGAGAGATTTGCCGACAGGACTCTTGATCCTCTGGAGTTGCCGATGTGAGTCATCGCCCTTGGCCTTGAGGTCGACGATCGCATCCCGACTCGCTTATCGCCCTTGTCACGCACTCGATTCTCTGCGTAAGGAGAGCACTCCATGAAGAAGCGCACCGTCGCCGAGCCTTACAAGATCAAGATGGTGGAGCCGCTCAAGATGACCACCCGCGAGGAGCGGCGGCACAACATCTGGGAAGCGGGCTTCAACACTTTCCTGCTGCGCAGCGAGGACGTCTACATCGACCTCCTCACCGACAGCGGGACCTCAGCCATGAGCGACCAACAATGGGCCGGGCTGATGCTGGGCGATGAGGCCTACGCCGGCAGCCGCAACTTTTACAACTTAGAGAGGGCGGTTCAGGAGATCTACGGCTTCCGCTACGTGGTCCCCGTGCATCAAGGGCGCGGCGGGGAGCACCTCACCGCGCGGATCAAGATCCAGCCGGGCCAGTACGTGCCCATGAACATGTACTTCACCACCACCCGCGAGCACATCGAGCGCGCCGGCGGCATCTTCGTGGACGTGATCATCGACGAGGCTCACGATCCCCAAAACGAACACCCCTTCAAGGGCAACATCGATCGGGTAAAACTCGAATCCTTGATCCATGAGGTGGGGCCGGAGCGGATCGCTTATATCTGGATGGCTCCTTGCGTGAACATGGCCGGCGGCCAGCCCTTCTCCATGGGAAACCTGCGCCAGGTTCGGGATTTGACCGATCAATATGGGATCGAGATCGTCTTCGATGCTACCCGCGCTGTGGAGAATTGTTACTTCATCAAAGAGCGCGAAGCGGGCTACGCCGATAAGCCCGTGCGCCAGATCCTGCGCGAGATGATGGGCTACGCCGATGCCATCACCATGTCCTCCAAAAAGGACAATCTAGTCAACATCGGCGGCTTCGTGGCCACCAACGATGAGGAGTTCTATCAAAGTCTGCGCGAGTTGGTGGTGGTGTACGAGGGCCTGCACACCTATGGGGGCCTGGCCGGGCGGGACTTGGAGGCTCTCGCGCGCGGGATCTACGAGATGGTGGACGACCATTATATCTATTCGCGCATCGCCCAGGTGCGTTATCTGGGAGAGCGAATCCAAGCAGCGGGCGTGCCCATCGTGGTTCCCATCGGTGGGCACGCCGTTTTTATCGATGCTAAGCAATTTCTTCGCAACATCCCTCAAGATGAATACCCGGCCCAAGCCCTGGCGGCGGCCCTCTATGTGGATTCCGGGGTGCGGACCATGGAGCGGGGCAACGTCTCCGCCGGGCGCGACCCACACACCGGAAAGCACCGCTCTCCCAAGCTGGAGTTGGTGCGACTCACCATCCCCCGCCGAGTGTATACCAATCTGCACATGGACGTCGCGGCCGAGTCGGTCATCGAGCTGTTCGAGAAACGCGAGGACATCCCCGGGCTCAAGAGAGTCGACGAGCCTCCACAATTACGTTTCTTCTCCGCCCGTTTCGAGCCGCTCCGATCCTCTGAGGTCTTCGGGCCAGTGAAGCAGTAGCCCTCAGTCGAAGCGAAAGCACAATCTTGTCGAAACCGAGTGAGAATCTTTCAGTAATGGCGAGGACCATGAAGATGCCGATCACCTGGGAGGACTTTGAGAAAGTCGATATGCGGGTAGGGCGCATCCTGACTGTGGAGGATTTCTCCCAAGCACGCAAGCCCTCTTACAAGTTGACCATCGACTTCGGGCCGGAGATTGGGATCAAGAGATCCTCCGTAGCCATTCGGCCCTGGTACATCAAGGATGAGCTGCAGGGCAGGCTCATCGTGGCCGTGGTGAATTTTCCCCCCAAGCA
>JACPWV010000127.1 GCA_016196905.1 Chloroflexota bacterium
CAGGACTTGACCCCGGAGCACGGTTACCCCCTGCGGCTGGTGGTCCCCCAGCGCTACGCCTGGAAGAGTGCCAAATGGGTGAGAGGGATCGAGTTCATGAAATTCAACCGCCCCGGCTTCTGGGAGCAGTACGGCTACCACATGGACGCCGACCCCTGGGCTGAGGAGCGCTTCGGCACGCCCGACCAGACCAAGTATCGATAGTGAAACAGCGTCTGACCGAGGACGGGATCGCAAAATCAGTTGATGTGATGATAAGAAAATCCGGGCTGTCTTCGAGCATAGCCTGGATTTTTATCTATAGCGAGAACGAGATTACCTCTTAGCTAGTCCAGCGGTCGTGTACCCCTCCACCACCTGGATCCCACGCCCCTCGATCACCTCCCCGATCACCCAGGGACGCCGCCCCTCGCGCGACTCGAAGAGCGAGAGGAGCCGATGGAGGCGATCGGGCGTCACCGCTATAAACAGGCCTCCCGAAGTCTCGGGACAGCACAGTAGGTTCAGCCACTCTTTGGGCAGATCGGCAGGCAGCGCCATTCCCTCGCCTTGGGCTAATAAATATTTCCGGTTGCGCCTCAGGCCGCCCGGGATGTAGCCGCCCCGCGCGTAGTCAAGGGCGCCGGGCAAAATGGGGATCGCTTCCAACTTCAAACGCAGGCCCACTCCGCTGCGCTCGGCCACCTCCCAGGCGTGCCCCAACAGCCCGAAGCCGGTGATGTCGGTGCCCGCACGAATGCCCAATTCGCGCATAATCGCTGCACCGATTCGATTGAGCCTGAGCATGCTCTCCACCGCCGCGGCGACGTGCTCCTTTTCGGCTTTCTGCTCCTTGAGCGCGGTGGTGATCACCCCGCTGCCCAGTGCTTTGGTAAGTATAAGAATGTCGCCCGGCCGCGCGGCGGCTTTGGTTACCACCTGGTCGGGACGGATCGTGCCCGTGACGGCCAGGCCATATTTGGGCTCGGCATCGTTGATGGTGTGCCCCCCGGCGATGACGCCCCCCGCCTCCGCCACCTTGTCCCCGCCGCCGCGGAAGATCTCGAAGAGGATCTCGCGTGGCAGGTCCTCGGGGAAACCGGCGATGTTGAGCGCGAAAAGGACCTCCCCGCCCATGGCATAGACGTCGCTCATGGCGTTAGCCGCCGCCACCGCCCCGAAGATATACGGGTCATCCACGATGGGCGGGAAGAAATCCACCGTCTGCACGATGGCCACGTCGGGAGCGATGCGATAGACCGCCGCGTCGTCGCTGGTCTGCAGCCCGACCAGGAGATCAGGATGAACCTGAACGCGCAGGTGGCTCAGTACTTGTTTCAGGTCGCCCGGACCCATTTTGCTGGCTCAACCGGCGCAGGAGGCCAGCGCGGTGAGCCGGATCTCTTCGCGCGTCAGCATCATCCTCACCTCCTTCCTAGCCCCTAGCGCAGTTGTAAGGGGCCGCCCATCTCCTGGTGGCAGCGCACACACTCAGGGAAGAATACATCCCGCGTGCCGAAACTGATGGTGGGATCGCCCAGGGGATGGGCCAGGTGACAATCCAGACAGCGAAAGGTCTGCATCGAGTTGGGGATTTCATTGTGAAAATGGTTTTCAAACCCGGGCTGGTAATAGACGTCCTGATGGCATTTGCTGCAAGCCTGGTCGGGCAGGGGGATGCTCATCATCGCTGGCTGGCGATGGACACCCACCAGGAATTTTAACGCATCCCAGGCCGACTTGGCCAACACCTGGGCCCGCCCGGCTAACCCCTCCCCGCCGTGGCAGTCGATGCACTTGACCGCCTCTTCGTGGCGCAGATGGAAGGTGGCCAGATCGGTGGTCGGCTGTTGCGAATCAATTAGGCGTTGATAGTACTCGAACTCCGGCTGCGTGTGGCAGCTGGCGCAGAAGCTATTATTCTGTTCCAGGTGGCTCACATATCCGACCCCGCTCAAGCCCAACCCTAGAGCCAACACCCCGCCGCCTAAAAGAATCCAAGCCAGGTTGCTGCGAGCCCAAGCCAGCCGATCTCTCAATAACCCTCCCGAAAGAAGACGGAGTGGTCTTTTACCACTCCGCGCCCCGCTCGCCGATCACCTCAGCCGACCTGCACCCAGACCACGTGCATGTCCGAGGTCCCGTCGGGGAAGGTATTTTGCAAGAGGCCCGAGGCTGGCCGCTCTTGGGTCCGTCCCTGATCGTCAGTAACCCGCGCCCAGATGGGCTGTCGACCCGCGCCGGCCTCCCAGCCATAGCTCCACTGCACCCAGACATAAGGGGTGGGCCCGCGCACCAATTCCGCTTCACGCCAGGTGCTTCCCTCATCGAAGGACAACTCGACCTTGGCGATGCCCGAGGCGCCGGCGAAGGCAAGCCCATCCACGACCACCTTCCCCACCGAAAGGTTTTGGCCGAAGCGAGGATGATCGATGCGCGCGTTGGGCTTGATGGGAGCGGCATCCGACCAGCCGCGCGTTTCCCAATATCCCTTGTAATCGTTGTCGATCACCTCGATGCGTTGGATGCGCTTGGGCTGCTTCATCCCGTACACCCCGGGGAAGAGCGCGCGCAGCGGGAAGCCGTGCGCCTGAGGCAAGGTTTCATTGTTCATCTTATACACCAACAGGCTGTGGGGATGTAGGGCCCAGTCGAGGGGGATACTGGTGTGGTAGCCGTCGGTGCACTCGAAGCGCACCTCCACCGCGCCCGGCTTCACCCCCGCCAGGTTGAGGATGTCCGCCAAGCGCACCCCTTCCCACACCGCGTTGCCGATGAGGCTCCCGCCGGCCGGGTTGCTGATGCACTCCAGCGTGCGCATCTCAGTCAGGGAAGGCAAAGCCAGGATCTCGTCGTAAGTCAAGGTCAAGGGACGTTCTACCAGACCATCGACACGAAGTTGCCAACTGGAAACATCCACCGGCCCGGGGGAGGAGTACTCCAAGACGTAGAATTCCTCGTTGGGGGTGATGCGGATGCCGTCGATCACCAGGGAGACCGGCTCGCTGCCAGGTGGGGAGACCGTCTCCACGGCGTGCTCCAACTCCTCCTCCCGACCCTGACAGCCGATGAGGATGACCCCTAGGGTCCCCCCACACCATTTTAGAAATTCACGCCGATCAATCTCCCGCATCGAAGGCCTCTTCAGCCGAGAAGGTGGAGCCTGGCACCCTCAGTAGCCGATATCTCAAGTATTAAAGACAGCGCCCCTTCTGTCAAATCGGATGCGCCCAGTCGGTTTTCGTCAGCGTCCCACACAGGATATGGCCCGCAAATTACGATTTTCTTACGGAGACCACCTTCCCCGAGGCCAATCAAAATAAGGAAGCTCTCAGACTTCCTTGCTTTGGGCTAACTTCAGGCGCTGAGCGGTCTCGGCCGCGGCTTAGAGTACAGCGCAGGTTACCGAGTAGATCCCAGGCAGGTAGGCGGCGATGAGCTTCCAGGAATCCCCTTGGTCGTGGCTGGCGAAGAGCTGGCCGGTTTTGGTCCCCACATAGACCCCGCAGGGGTCCAAAGCATCGGTGCACAAAGCATGGCGCAGCACGCCCAGCTTTACCGTGGGGCCCTGGGGCAGGCCCCGGGTCAGCCGCTCCCAGCTTTTTCCCCCATCCTCGCTGCGGTAAACGGTGAACTGATCGCCCAGGTTGTGGCGCAGAGGGGGTGGAGCTTCGACGATGGCGAAGACCACATTCGGATGGTTGAAATCGAGGGCGATGGGGAAACCGAAATCGGAGGGGAGACCGTTCTGGATGTCAATCCATTCCTCGGCGCCGTTGGTCGACTTATAGATGCCACAGTGATTCTGCTGATAGAGGATGTTGGGATCCTGGGGATGGATGATCAAATGGTGTACGCACTGTCCGAACTCCGGGTATTTCTCGGGCAAGAAGTCGGCCCGCGTATTTTTGTTCTTCATTTGCCAGGACGCCCCGCCGTCGTTCGTGCGCATCACCCCCACCGCAGAGATGCCCACCCACATCTGACTCTTGTCGCTGGGGTGCGGGATGATGGAATGGAGGCACAGCCCGCCCGCCCCCGGCTCCCAGCGCGGCCGGGTGGGGTGGTTATTGAGCCCATTGACAAATTGCCAGGTCTCGCCACCCTCCTGGCTGACGAACAAGGCGGCGGGATCCACTCCGCAGTAGACCGTCTCCGGCTCCGTCGCGCGACCCGGCTCGATGACCCAGATATTCTCCAGCTTCAACCCGGTCTCGGTGGAGAACTGGACCCCCACTTTGGGCGGGTTCCAGGTGCGCCCAAAATCATCGCTGTAAAGGAGGTAGGTGCCGAAAAAGCCACCGTTGTCGGTCGCGAACAGGCGCGGCATCTCTCGCCGAGTATCCAGGGTGGCGTAAAAGACGCGATGCCCCTCGATGAACGGCCCCTCCACCTGCCATCGGCGGCGCGCCTTATTCGAGCTAAAGATAAACAGCCCCTTGCGCGTCCCCACCATGAGCAGGATGGTTCCCGGGGCATATCGGCGCTCAACCATCTTCCCTCCTCATCACCCGCCGGAGATGGCGTGGAGAATGTAGACCACTTCTCCACCGCTCAGCGGGGTGTCTAACTGCTGAAGATAGCGGATGTTCTCGGAGTTCACGAAGATGTTGACGTGTGGTCGGAGTTCCCCCGTTTCATGGCAAACATGAAAACGCATTCCCGGGTATTGGCGCTCCAGGTCATCGAGGAGCTGGCGCACCGTGGCCCCCTTAGCCGCCACCACCGCGCGGTGGCCTGCGGTCCGGCGGACGGCCGGAGGGAGGTGGACCTCGACAGCAACGAGAGGCGATTCAGGGCTCACTCGATCCCTCACGGGCCCATTATAGAACAAAAACGAGGAGGCCACCAGCGTCTCCTCGCCCACCCCCCGATAGCGGGGCTAGCTTTGGACGCGATCCAACTGCAAGGCCATCCGGTCGATCCACCAGCGCACCGAGCTCAGCACCACCACCCAATAGCCCAGATAGCCCAACACCTCCAACAGGGATGGGTTAGCGTTGTAGCCGAAAAGGGCTTTGAGGACCGACCCCCAGAAGGAGGACTCGTCCAAGAGATGGGCGGTGTTCCAGGCTTCCTCGACCAAGAAAGGCAAGAGCCCCGCCTCCTGGAACTCGTGGATCCCATGGGCCAGGAGCCCGGCGGCGAACAGCAATAAAAGCACGCTGGTCACGTCGAAGAAGCGCTGCACCGGAAGGCGCACCGTGGTGGCATAGAGGAGAGCCCCGATGGTTATGGCGATGGACAAACCCAACAGGCTGCCCCACACCGTCTCCAGCCCGCCCGCTACGAAGGCCGCCGCGGTCAGGAACAACACCGTCTCCACCCCCTCCCGGAGGACGACCACAAAAGAGAGGCCGGCCAGGGCCCAGTTGTGTCCCTGGCTGACCGCGACCTGAACTTCGCGCTCCAGGGCCACCCTGATGAAGCGGGCTTGATAACGCATCCAAAAAATCATGTAAGTCAGCACGCCCACCGCCAGCAGCATGGTGGTGCCTTCAAAGATCTCCTCGGCCGGGCCCTCGAGCTGGGCTCCCGTCCGCTGCAGCCCTATGGCCAAGATCAGGCTGGCCACGACGGCGGCCGCCACGCCGATCCATACGTAGCCTTGGCGATCGAGGCGGCGGATCTTCCGCAGATAACCGAGCACGATGCCCACCACCAGCGCGGCTTCCAGGCCTTCGCGCAAGGTCAACAAAGCAGCAGCGATCATCGACCCCCGAATAATCCCAAGGATGACTCCTAAAGCTTACCACAAAGGGCGGGTTTTCGTCAACGAAATGATAAAAAAACCGATCAGATCGAGTTTGACAGGAAATCTAATCGAAACTATAATGGCTTTAACGAAAAGAGTTAAATTGATGATCGAAAACGCCCTGAACGAGACGGCCGAGGAATATCTCAAGGCTATATACAAGCTGCAGCACTCTGGCGAAACGGGAAAGGTGAGCCTGACGGCCATCGCCCGGCGGATGGGGGTGTCCGTGCCGGCGGTGATCAGCATGGTCAAGCGCCTGGCGGCCCTGCGGCTTATACAACGGCTCCCCTACCAGGGAGTGGCCCCCACCCCGGCGGGGGATAAGATCGCTCTGCGCCTGATCCGTCATCACCGCTTAATGGAGCGCTTCATGGTGGACGCCATGGGCTTCGGCTGGGACCAGGTGGATGAGCAGGCCGATCGGCTGGAGCACGTCATCTCAGAGGCCTTTGCCGACCGGGTGGAGGTCATGTTGGGCTATCCACGCACCTGTCCCCACGGCGATCCCATCCCCGCCAAAGACGGGTCCCTCCCCGAGTTGCAGCTCATGGCCGTGGCCGACATGCATCGCGGCCAGAGTGGCCCCTTCCGGCGCGTGGGCGTGACCGAGCCCGAGGTGCTGAGCTACCTGGGCCAACTGGGCTTCAAGCAGGATGTCCCCGTGACCTTTTTAGAGAAGGCGCCCTTCCAGGGCCCGGTGCGGCTGCGCGTGGGCGAGAACGAGGTCAGCCTGGGGGCGGAGCTGGCCAGCCAGATCTATGTGGAGCAATCTGCCTCCGCTTAGGCGCTGCCTTCTCCCTCTCTATGATTAGCCCTCCTCTGCTCTAGATATCCCTATAATACGCCCCAACCGGTACTTATGCCGGAAGCTTGCAGTATAATAGCTAGTTAGCCCGCAGGGCCTGTGCACATGCGACAATCGCGAGCATGGCAAATGTGATTCAAGCGTGCTGGCTAAACTACTCAGTCGCTGCGATTTCGTCAAGATGCCGAACATGAGGAGAACAAATATGATTGCAAGAATGTGGCATGGCCGAGTGCCAACATCCAAAGCAAAGGCATACCGAGAATTCTTGAATGCGCGAGCCATTCCAGACTATCAATCCGTTGAAGGCAATCTTAGTGTTCACATCCTTGAACGGCTCGAAGGCAGGGTAACGCACTTCATTACTCTGACGTTTTGGAAGAGCATGGAAGTTATCAGAGGCTTTGCAGGCGAAGATATAGAAGCTGCAAAATACTATCCAGAAGACAAAGATTTTTTGCTCGAATTCGAGCCAAGAGTAATGCATTACGAAGTCGTAGGGCAATCGTAAAACGCGCTTTGAGTGTAGTTGGTCGGCCTTTGGTCGCAGGCACACGCTATAGCTATAGTGCTACATGCGAAAGAAGGAGCGAGTGCCCTGTACAGGCTCAGAGAAATTGACCCGAAGCAATATCCTGAGACGGCAAGTTTCAACAGTGTGCGGCGGGCTAACAAGGCGCTGGAGCCGACCGCGCTACCGCGGGGGCATTCAGAAGTTTGTGCCTGTCAGCTTAGTCTGTCGGGAGAGTATTCTTGCTCGGCCCGGCGGCAGTTGAACTCCGTGCCGCTAGATGTATTGATTAAAGCTTGGTGTTCACGTCTGGCAGTCGGCTTCTCGACCCAAGGGCAGCATAACCCCGAGGAGAAGGCTCGGGGTCGTGTCTTGTTACTCCTTTAGGACTCAGCCTTCACGGCCGCCAGGCCGGCTGATCTCCATCGGCCACCTGGCGCAGATCGCTTCCATCGGCGTTGACCACCCATAGGGTGCGGGCGCCCGGCTCCCCCATGGCGATGGCGATCTGGGAGCCGTCCGGCGACCAGACGGCCATTAGACAGATCGGGGCTGAGATGCTAGAATGGATCTGTAAAATCTAGAACACGAGGCTCATCCGATGGCAAACGAGTTTACGGCTGTTATCGAACGCGACGGCGACTGGTTTATCGCCTATTCTCCAGAGGTCCCCGGTGCGAATGGCCAGGGCAAGACGAAGGAAGAGGCTATCCAAAGCCTTTCCGAGGCCATTGCCCTGATCCTTAAGGACCGTCGTGAAGACGGTTTACGGGGAGCCCCGCCGGACGCGATCCTCGAAAAGGTAGCCATCAAGTGAAGCGGAGCGAACCGCTCCGTGCGGCCTCGCAGTCCGTTCACGGATCAAAAACATACGACCCCCAACTTATTCTGGGGGTCGCGTTTTTGACGCTTGACTTGCAACAAACCCTCATGGCCGCCAGGCGGGCTGATCCCCATCGGCTACCTGACGCAGGCCACTCCCATCGGCGTTGACCACCCACAAGGTGCGCGCGCCCTGTTCCCCCATGGCGATGGCGATCTGGGAGCCGTCGGGCGACCAGACCGCAGTGGGTGCGATCCCCCGCGCGCCGGTGCGCGCCTCAGCCAAATCTCGACTGATCACCCACACCTCGCTCTCCGGGTCGCTCAGATCGAACTGGCCGTCGCCATTGGCATCCATGCGCGCGATGAAGAGAAATCGGGAGCTGTCCGGCGACCAGCTCGGCCGGGCGCCCCAGATATCGCCGAAAGTGCGCTCGTCATAGCGGCCAATCGAATCCCCCTCGGGAGTGCGCAGGGCTACGGTAAAGCCCGAATCGACCCCGAAGGTGGCAGTCAGGATCCGCTCTCCGTCGGGCGACCAGCGCGGCCAGAACCCGTCATCAGGCATCATAACGATAGTCTCTTGAGTCACGGGATCGATGATCTTGAGCGAGGGCTCTTCACCGCCCACAAAGGGATCGCCCGAGTCGCGATAGACCAACCGCTTTCCATCGGGCGCCCAATCGAAGTTATCGGCCGTGTATACGAAATCTCTCTTCGGGTCCCCAATTTCCCGCACCTGGGAGCCGTCCGCTCTGGCCAGCAGCAGTGCTCCCTCGGCCTCCAGGCCACTCGCATACACGGCCAGCCGGTCGCCTTGCGGTGAGACAACGACTTTTTCTACCGGCCACAGGCCGCTGAACCAGACCTGAGTGGCGAGCGCCTGGGGTTCCCAGGATCCAACCTCGGCAGCGAAAAGCGTCTGCTCCATCTGCTGCTCACTCTGGACGAAATTACTCATGAAATACAGTCGCGACCCATCGGGCGACCAAGCCGGTGCGTAGCCTTCCCCAACTTTGCGCGGCTCGCCGCCGGAGGCTTCCACGACGAAGACGGCGTTGCCGGGTTCCCACGGGTTGCCCCCCTGCACATAGGCTAGCCACTCGCCATCGGGGGACCAGAAGGGTGGAGAGGCCGAGAAAGTCACCACGCCCGGGGCGCTGAGTCGCTGGCTGGCACCGCTCTCCAGATCCTCTACCCAAATCGCCCCATCGTTGCCTACATAGGCGATCTGGGGGCCAACCACGGGCGGTGGGGTCGCCGTCGGTGTCGGGGTCGGCGTGGGGGTCGCTGGGCGCGGCAGGCAGCCCGCCGCAAACATCGCTCCGAGCACCACCCCTACCAGTTTTCGATTCACGCGCGGTACTCCTCCTCTCGATAAGCCTGATTATACCCCAGATCGGTTGACAGGCCTGTGCAACTCTTTTAAAGTTGAACCAATCGGCGTCGGCGGAGGGAGCATGGACTTCGAGCTGAGCGATGAGCAGCGCATGATTCAACGCACGCTGCGGGAATTCACCGATGAGGTGATCGTGCCTCAGGCGCGGGAGAATGATCGCCAGGAGCGCTTTCCCCGCGAGACCATCCAACAACTGGGCCAGCAGGGCTGGACTGGCGCGCCCGTTCCCCCGGAGTATGGAGGGATGGGGTTGGACTTCATCAGCGAGGCCATCTTGTTTGAGGAGATCGGCCGCGGCGATTCTTCCATCCGCACCACGCTCTCGGTGCAGATCTCCCTGGTGGAGCTGACCATCCTGCGCTGGGGTAATGAAGAGCAAAAGAGAACTTACCTGCCCAGACTCGCACGAGCCGAGATCATCGGCTGCTTCGGCCTGACCGAGCCGGGGGCCGGCTCCGATCCAGCCGGCCTGCGCACCTTCGCCCGGCGCGCAAACGATCGCTGGGTGCTCAATGGTTCCAAGACCTGGATCTCCAATGGAGGCATCGCCGATCTGGCCATCATCTTCGCCCAGACCGACCCGGCCCAGAAGCATCGGGAGATGGCCGCCTTTTTGGTGGAGCGCGGGATGCCTGGTTATTCGACGCAAGATATCAAAGGCAAACTAGGCCTGCGCGCCTCCAACACCGCCGAGCTGATCCTGGAGAACGTGGAGGTGCCCAAAGAGAACTTGCTGAGCAAGGTGGGGGACGGCTTTGCCATCGCCATGAGCGCGCTGGACAACGGCCGCTATGGGGTGGCGGCCGGCTGCGTGGGCATCGGCCAGGCCTGTATCGAGGCCTCCCTCAAGTATGCCAAGGAACGCCATCAGTTCGGGCGGCCCATCGCCTCCTTCCAGCTGGTGCAGGAGATGATCGCGGACATGATCGTGGAGACTGAGGCGGCGCGCCTCCTGGTTTACCGGGCCGGCCACGTCAAAAATCTTGGTAAGAAGAGCACCCTGGAGACCACCATCGCCAAACTCTACGCCAGCGAGGCGGCGCTGCGCGCCGCGGACCGGGCCATCCAGATCCACGGAGGGTATGGGTACTCCGATGAGTACCCCGTGGAGCGCTACTGGCGAGACGCTCGGGTGGCCACCATCTACGAGGGCACCAGCCAGATCCAGAAGCTGATCATCGGCCGCGAGTCCACCGGCATCGATGCTTTCGCGTGAGACAAACCCTTCGACCAGGCCTGTCGTCCGCCCATCTCTCCGCTGTTGGACCGCACGGAGTTCGTTTGTGCGTCCTCCATCTGGCGCACCGCATTGACCCTGGGATCCACGATGGCGCGTACATATCGCTTGGCAGGGGTAACCTAGCCTCGCCATCCTCGATGCTCTCCATGCTCAAAGCGTAAAACGGGGGTAAAAGACGAGAGACAACCGCGGCTGGGCTTTGGCCCTGGGCGCCGCCACATTGCTGCTTTACCTCCCTACCGTTTCGCCAGGAGTAGAGGGTGGGGACCCAGGTGAGTTCCAAATCGTCCCCTATGTCCTCGGCATCCCCCATCAAACCGGATATCCCCTCTACCTGCTTCTGGGAAAGCTGTGGACCCTCCTCCCGATGGGAAGCATTGCCTATCGGATTAACTTCCTCTCGACCGTCTTTGCAGCATTGACCAGTTCTCTAACCTTTCTCACCGTCAGGACGCTGGGTGCAGGGCGGATTCCTTCGGCCATTGGAGGCCTGGCCTTCGCGCTCAGCCCCCTCTTCTGGTTCTGGAGCACCCTGGCGGGCGTCCGCTCCATGGCGGTCTTTTTCTTCGCCCTCCTGATCTGGCTGGCCTTGGCCTGGAGAGCTCAGCTAACTCAAGGCCCGCGGTCCGAGCGTTGGCTGGACGGGCTAGCCCTGAGCCTGGGGTTGGCCCTGACCCATCACCGCACCATCGTCTTAGCCATGCCCGCGCTGGCCCTCTTGATGCTGTGGACGCGACCCCCACTGCGGGTGTCGCTCCGTCGACTGCCGAGGCTGGCGCTTCTCTCCCTGACTCCCCTTCTCCTTTATCTTTACCTGTGGATTCGAGGGAGTATGGACCCTCCCCTCGAAGTTTTTCCAGTAGTCGACCTGGGAAGCTTTATGAATCTCATCTTGGCTCCCAGCGCTGTGCAGGACATCGTCCTTCCCAGCCCCGGCGAGCTTCCCCGCCTTTCCTATCATCTCCTCCAAGGGATAGCCTCCCAATTCACAGTGATGGGCATCGTCCTGGGAGCGATGGGAGTGTGGAGAATGCGCCATCGACTTCCCGAGCTGGCTTTTCTCTCTTTTATTTTCGGAGCCACGGCCATTTTCGCAATCGTCTACGGGGGATACGGGCTGGCCTCCCTGCAGCGGGAGCTGATTTACTTTCTTCTGCCCACCTACCTCGTATTCGCAATCTGGATCGGGCTCGGCGCCGATTCCCTTTGGCGAGGGCTCACCCAGTGGCACCCTGATCCATCCCTCCGCTATTTCGGCGGTGCGCTCTTGGTGACAGCCATTAGCTGGATGTTCTTCCAACAAGCCCATACCAGCTATCAAAGCATCGAGCAGGCGCGCGGCGCCCCACTCGATCTTTACCGACAGGCCCTGCGCGGGGAAGCCGCGAGGCGGATGGCGGTGAGCAGCTTGCGGCAAGCTGATCCGGGAGCTATCGTTCTGAGCGACTGGGAGCAGTTCACCGCCCTGCGCTATTATCAGTTAGTAGAGGGCTGGCGCCCCGACCTTTATATCAATTATCCCATCGATGGATGGCCAGAATGGCTGGAGCGCGCCCGGGCGGAAGGTCGTGCCTTCTACCTGACCCGTCACCTTCCCGAGGTGGTGGGCCAACGCTTTCTCACCAGTGAGGGGCCTTTGGTGCGGCTGCAGACCCGTGCTTCTCACGCGATCCCTGAGGATAGCCTCCCAGCGGCGATCAATTTTGGGGATGAGTTAGAGCTGATCGGCTACTCCTACTTGCAGGAGGGCAGGCCCGCAAGGGCGCCCCGCCTCCGTCCAGGGAGTGTCTTGTCCGCTGTGCTCTATTGGAGGCCTAAGCGCCCACTGGCAGAGAATTACTCCATTTCGATTCGACTCCTCGATTCTAGTGATCAGCCCATCGCCTCTGTAGACAACCTCCATCCTGTCCTGTCACTGTATCCCACCAGCCTTTGGGAGCCGGGGGAGATCGTGAGCGATTACTACGAATTGCTTCTTCCACCAGGAGCAGCGCCCGGGCCATATCGTCTGGCAGTGGTGGTTTACCAGAGAGAGGGGGAAGGTCGCCTCACCAACTTGAGTATCGTGGGCACCGACCCACCTCAAGAGATGGCTGTCTTGGCTCCTTTCTCAATCCCCGGGACCTGAGGTCTCCGGGGACTCGGGAATGACATGTCCGTACGCCATGAATGGTCGATGGAGTTCTGCCTCTCCCCAATCGTTTCCTTCCTCTGCACCCGCGCCACTCGGTACTCACCTTCCGCGCTTTGCAAGGCTCCGGGCCCGACACCCGGGGGCTCGGCGTGTTCCTTTCCTTCGCTTCGCCTAGCTCGATCTAAATCACTACGACCTGGACAATGCCTTTCTCCTCCCTCCGGCGCTATAAATCCTGAAAGGGGGCAACTGCCCACGCACAGCCTGCAGACCTCCGTGCTTTTCGCCAGCCCCCCTCTCACGGCCTACATCCAGCTGGCGTCCCGGGTCCTACCCGTTCCCCTGGGGATCCTCGGCGTTCACCATCGCGCTGAATCCTCTGGCTATTCTCTTTGTGTATTTTGCTGGCGCAGCAGATCGACCCGCGCCTCGTCTCCAGCGCGGTTCTCCTCCTCGCCATTAACCCTTGGTACATTGAACCGATGCCTGAGGATTGGGAGAGCACCTATCCGAAGTCGTTCAATCATTTCCTCGATGGCGAGGACAGTTTATCCACTCAAAACGATGATGTAGGCCTGCCGGTTATGCTTTGCGAGCCGGCGACCAGCGGATTGACCGATCGCCCATTTCATTGACAAGGACACAGACCGTAACAGTGAGCGGTCCCATCGCGTTATCGAAGCTGGTCTCAGCGCTCTGCAAGCATAGCTCTGCTTGATCAGTTTCCCAAAGCTTCTATGGGGATCGAAGTCCAAAGTATCCCCACTACGCTGATGCATCCTCGATCCCTATCGGTCCAAGGCGGATCTTGTCCGCCCATGGGTTCCCTTGGGAATCCAGAATCCGAGCGTTTCGATTGGCGTTGGGATCGTAAAGCCCGGCGTTGATCCAGTAGGTGCCGCTGGCCAGGCTCTCGGGTATCAACAATGGGCCCGTGGCCACGTAGAGGTCTCCCCCCCGCCACTGGTAGCCGGGAGCCCCTCCCCCGCCCCCCACACTCAACTGCCGCCCTTCAGAATCCACTAAATGGTAAAAGGGCCCGTAGTATTGCTGGAATCGATCTTGGTGAAGCCTTTCTACGAACCAGTAAGTGGTGATCAGCAGCACATCGCCGGGCTGCGCCGCCTGGGGCAAGTCATATCCCAGTAGACGAAAACCGTTATCGAAAGAGACCTCAAGGCGACGGGTGGGAAGTCGAACCAACTCCTGGCGTGATCGGGCGGGGAAGACGTAAAAATCCACTTCTCTCCCTCCGGGAGGCGGGATGGATAGGCTTCCCTCACGGTGGGCATGAGCGAATGCCGGGCCGACTTCCTGAGAGAGAAGAACATAAAGGGCAGCCCGCCCCTCAGGAACGACCACAAAACCAGCCGGGTCGAAAGCCTGGTAGGATCGAAGCGTTCTTCCTGACAAGGCGATCAGTTCGGCTTCATCCAATTCCGAATACACCTCCGTCACCCCCCATCGGTCGACCACAGCTGTGATCTTCTGCCCCATCGGCGCGGAGTACCTGAGGGGCAGCCAATACAGGTGTCCCAGGTCAGGCTGGCTCTCGATCAATTGAAAGAATCGCAACAGGTTGAGTCCAGAGATCGCGACGAAAAGAACGGCCCCAAGGAGGATGGGCCCTTTCAAGTAACGGACGTTGAACAGGGCGGCCACCCCTCTCCCCACGATGAGATATCCGGCTGGAACAGTCAGGAGTGCGTAATGAGGATGGACGGGGAAAGGGTGCCAGGTCATCAGCGCAACCGGAGCAAAAAACCAAATCAGCACGAGGAGACTGGCATTCCACCCTTGTTCGCGTTTGAGAATTGCGCGCAGAGACCAGTACACGCCCAAGGCCAATAACCCTACAAATACCAGATGGGTCCACCCCTCAACCGTGCGGCGCAGCGCCAAATCGGATTCGAACTCAGAGGTGCGGGCCAGCGAAAACTCATTGCCATCGATTAAGCGCAAGGCATGTTCCAGGGCTTCACCATCCACTTGCCACTGCGCACGGTTGAGGTGGCTCACGGCCTTCGTCGTCGTTTGCCCATCCCTGAGGAGCCCCACCCCATAGGGCACACAGATCAAGGCCGCCCCTATCCATCCCGCGGCCGTAGCCCGGGGCGGGAGGTGGCGATGAAAAAACACAACCATCAACCCCGCGGTCAGGAACAGTCCGTAGGCCAATAGAAAAGTCTGCGCGCCAAGGGAGAGGGCGATAAGACCCAGCACTAGCCAGCGACCTCTTCTTCCAGGCTCCTCGTCCCCCACCGCAGACAGCAGGAGTAAGGCGGACAGGCTCGCGAAGAAGGGCAGAAGCCCTTGCACCCAAGTGAGCCGACTGAAAAAGACCAGCCAGGGGGATGCTCCCGCCACCAGCGATGCAGCCAAGGCGACGCGCCCATCGAAGTGCCGTTTCCCCATCCAATACACCATCGGCACTACTAAGAGATTCAGTCCGCTGACCCACAGGAGAGGCGCAAAGGGTGATCGGCTGAAGGCCAGGGGGATCGCCTGGAGGTAGGACATCAGCGGCGGGTTGGGAAGGCTCACCGAGGTTTGGAGGCTAAGCAGCGGAAAGCCCTGTCCTTCCAACATCTGGATTGCCTGAGCCGTGGGGTAGGCGTTATCCAGGTCGTAACGGAGCAGATCGAAGTAGGCGAACCGAAAGAGAGCAGCCAGCGCGAGGATGGCCATTAAGGGAAGGTTGACTTTCGTCAAGGCGATCTTAAGCATGGATCTGATCCAAGGACCTGCCGTGGCAGTGTCTCCCACGGCCCGGCCTCTTGGTCGCTGGGAACCTTCCTGCGAGTCCATCAACTCCCTAGCCGTGTTTCACTCCACGACGATCTCCGCCAGAGGCGCGCGCTAGATCTCCTGGATGATCTTCCCGATTATCCATGCTTCGTCGGAAAAGATTCTCGGTTCGGAAACCCAGCCAGGCGGGCCCTGTTGGCAATAGGAGCCAAAGGACTTCTCCGAAAAGCGAGACTAAGCAGCTCACTCGCGAGGTGTCAATGTTCGTCACCTAAGGAGATACCCGCAGGTTAGCCAAAACCAGATAATCCCCTCGTAGTGCTTCTAGCGGATCGTAGACCGGCAGACGTTGACCGGACTGGAGCTCATACATACCAACCAGGAGTCGATACTCGCCGGACGGGGCTTGTGGATCCACCGGGATGGTATAGGTATCCCGGATCACATCGCCTGGCCTCCACTCTGAAGTGAGAAACCCACCCCCTTGAGGAGGCTGATCCCATTGCCCCCAGATGCGATCCTGGGTGTCGACCAAGTGCGTGAATACGTGATAGGAGGTAGTTACCTCCGCGAGAGCACGCCAATAAAGGACGAGTTGTAGGGAGCCCCCCGGTGCCAAGACCGCCGAGGAAACGTTGGTTGGGGATTGATCCTGGATGGATAGGTCGAATCCGATTAACTCGATTCCCTCGCCCAGGCGCCATCCCGAGAAATAGGCCATTCGCTGCAGAAAGCTCAGGGGAGTCTCGTACAAAGCTAGGCGAAAATCTGCGATGGACTGGGTTTCAACGAGCAAGGTATGGCGATCCAGCCATCGCCCGATCATGCCCCGATCCCTATCTCCGATGGGCAGGTACCATATGCGTGCATGTGTGGTAGTCAACTCCCGAAGCTGCTCTTCGATGGCAACGCTGCTGGTTTCATTTGTCGGAGGCAGGACCACCGAGGTTGCGAGCCCACGATAATAATAAACCAAGGCGGGATCAGGATAGGTTTCGATGATCACGTCCCCTTCTTGGGCTCGCTCTCGCAGGTAGCTGGCGAGGGCTCGCCAATCGGGACTTTTGCGCTGCTGGGGGTCATGATAATACCGGTCGAGAGCCACCCCTTGAGGGAGCGAGAAGAGGGCCAGGGTCGCCAGAGCCACCAGGGTGCTCCAGGGTTGTCGCAGCAGGAACGAACCAAACTTCCATACGCCTGCAGCCCACGCGATCAGGTAGGCGGGTGCGAGGGCGTTGAGATAGCGCTCGCGGAAGAGGGGGCGCCAGGTATCGATCACCCACACGGCCAGGAGAGGAATGAAGAGATAAACGACGAGGAAAATGAAAAGCCGAGGCTTCACCCTCCACGTCGACAGCAGCCCTAGGATGAGAAGACCTAAGTAAACCCCACCCAAGAGCACAGGCATTTCCAGCCACCGGCCCTCCCCTTGGGCCAAAGCGTTGGCCATCCTCCAAGCCATCTCGGGTAAGGATGGCGCATCAC
>JACPWV010000115.1 GCA_016196905.1 Chloroflexota bacterium
CCCCAGAACGCGTCCCGAGCCCAGGATGACAGTGCAATCCCCGCCCAGGATCAGCGGCCACCCCTCGATCCGAGATAACTGCTCGCTCAGGCGCTCCACCGCCTCCGCCACCAAGGACAGGTTCTTGGCCCGGGGATCCCCTTCGGCTCGTCCCGTAGGGAGCGTCAGTGCCAAGTCACCGTGATCCAGGCTGGCCAAGCGCTCCACGATCCCTGCCCGGCGCAGCGCGGCGACGGCCTGGGGCATGCCCTGGCTGCGCCCGCAGCAAAAGGGATAGCCGATCAGGCCCAGGCGCCGCTCAGACATCGAGGCTCTTCCGCTTGCTTAGGTAGACCACGCCGTCCAAGGTCGCATACCCCTCACGCTCGAAAAGGCGCAGTGAGGCTTCGTTGCGCGCCTCGCTCAACGCCGCGAAGATCGACAAGCCGCGCCCGCGCAGCTCCTCCTCGGCGGCGCGGATCAAGCGCCCACCCAGGCCATGTCTGCGGTGTGCAGGATCGACGGCCAAACGATTGATCCAGCCCTTCCGCCCATCGTCGCTCACCACCACCGCTCCGATGAGCTTTCCCTCCAACTTCGCACCCACAATGGCCACCCCTCCATCCTTCAATTGCTGGAGGATAGCCTCTCGGCTGTCGCGCCCCCCAGGGCGGTGGGAAAGTCCGGCTCTTTGCCACAGCGCGATGAGGGCCTCGTAGTCGTCCGCAGCTAACAACCGAACCGTGACCGCCTCGATTTTACTCATCGCCCTTGGCCTCAATTCCCTCGTTCCTCAACCGCTGCAAGATCTCGTCTATCCTGCCCGGCGTCAGGCTCTCCTCGTACTCCAGGTTCACCTGCATCAGCGGGGCCTTGTCGCAGCCGGCCAGACACATGGCGGTCTGCAAGGTGAAGAGCCCATCGGGGGTGGTCTCGCCCACCCGGATCCCCAGGCGCTCCTCTAGGTGGCGGATCAGGCCCTCGGCGCCGCGCAGGGCACAGGGCAGATCCTCGCAGACGTGGATGACGTACTTCCCCACCGGCTCCGAGTAGAAGAGCGAATAAAAACGGACCACGCTGTATACCTCGGTGGGGTCGAGCTCGAGCGAGCTGGCCACCTCGCGCATGGCCTCCGCGCTCAAGTAGCCGTACTCGCGCTGGGCGATGTACAGCGCGGGCAAAAGCGCCGAGCGCTTATCCGGATAATGGGTCAGGATCGAGTCCAGTTCTGCCTTGGCGGCGTCCGATAACATCGCGAGATTCTCCCTTCGACGCTGGAGATCGATCAGCGGTCGATCTCGCCTAGCACGATATCGATGCTGGCGATGCAGGCCACCACATCCGCCACCAGCCGCCCCTCGACGATCCTGGGCAGCGTCTGCAGGTTCACGAAGCTGGGCGCCCGCACCCGCACCCGATAAGGTTTGGCGCTACCGTCGCTCACCACATAGTAGCCCAGCTCGCCGCGGGGGCTCTCGATGGACACATAGACCTCGCCAGGGAGCACCTTAAAACCCTCGGTCCACAGCTTGAAGTGGTGGATCACCGCCTCCATGCTGTGGGCCAGCTCATCCTTAGGGGGCGGGACGATCTTGCGATCATCGATGAGCACCGGCCCCTTGGGCAGGCGCCGGAGGGCCTGCTCCACGATCTTGAGCGATTCGCGCATCTCCTGGATGCGACACAAGTAGCGGTCGTAGACATCGCCGTGGGTACCGAGGGGGATGTCAAAATCGAACTGAGCATAGCCGGAATAGGGATGCGATTTGCGGATATCCCAGTCCACCCCGGAGGCCCGCAACAAGGGCCCGCTCACCCCCAGGTCGATGGCGTCCGGGGCAGAGAGGACGCCGATGCCCCGGGTGCGATCGATCCAGATCTGGTTCTTGGTCAACAGCGCCTCATACTCAGCGATGCGCGCCGGGAAGATCCTCAAAAATTCGCGCACCATCTCCTCAAACCCGGGCGGGACATCCTTGGCCGTGCCGCCCACCCGCAGGTAGCTGGTCATCATGCGCACCCCGGAGACCCACTCGAAGATGTCCAAAATTTTCTCCCGCTCGCGAAAACAATAGAGGAAAACGCTCACCGCCCCGATATCCAGCGCCTGGGTTCCCAACCACACCAGGTGGCTGGCGATGCGCTGTAACTCGACCAGGAGGACGCGGAGTATTTGCGCGCGCGGCGGCACTTCTTCGATCCCCAGCAGTTTCTCGTAGGCCAGGACCAGGCCCAGGTTGTTGGAGAGGGGGGCCAAATAATCAGTGCGATCGAAGAGGGTGATGCTCTGGGTATAGTTGAGGCTCTCGGCCGTCTTCTCGATGCCGGTGTGCAGGTAACCGATATCGGGGGTGCACTTGACCACCGTCTCCCCGTCCAACTCCAGGATCAGCCGCAGCACCCCGTGGGTGCTGGGGTGGTGGGGCCCCAGGTTGAGGATCATGGTTTCGGTGTGGGGAGTGATGGAGGCTACGCTACCCGCGTTGCTCTGGGAAGCCACGCTCACGGCCTACCTTCCTTGGCGGGAGGCTGCTCGGGGCGCACCCGGCGCATGTGGGCGCGGTGTTCCGGGAAGGCCGGAGTGTTGTAGGAGAAGGCGACCTCCTGGCGACCCTCGGGATAATCCTTGCGCAGAGGGTGCCCTTCCCAATCGTCCGGCATCATGATGCGACGCAGGTCCGGGTGCCCCGTGATATGGATGCCGAACAGGTCGAACACCTCGCGTTCGTGCCAGTTGGCCGTGCTCCAGATGGACACCACCGAGGGCACGCTGGGCGGATCCCCCTGGGCGACCACCTTGAGACGCACCCGATGCTTAAGCGGCAGGGAGTAGAGGTGATAGACCACCACGAAGCGCGGGTATTGAGGCAGGCGCACATAGTCCACCGCGGTGAGGTCGGATAGGAAGTTATACTGAAGCGCCGCATCATCGCGCAGCCGGCGGCAGGCCTCCACCAAGCTCTGGGCCTCGATCCACAGCGTCACCTCGCCGCGGGACGACTCTGCTTTCGCTACGGCCGTGGGCAGGTGCTCGCGCAGGCGCTGCACAGTAGGATTATTTTCGAGAGAGGTGGCGATCATGTTATACGGGCTGATCGGCGGAATGGCTAACCGTAGGATGAGTCGGTTGCTCTATCGATGGGTAGCTAGTCGTCAAATGTTCTAGAGAGCTTTCGACACCAACCCTCCGCGTGCTGGTTCCCGCGCCCGAGGCGATGCAGCGCGCAGTCTGGGTCACGCCTGGCGCGGCGGGATCGCTGTCGCGCGGCCGGTCCACTCCCCCGGAGCGGGCCTCACCTCGCCGCCCTCCTGGATCTTCTTCTGCAGCAGGAGCAGCGAATCAATCAAAGAAGCGGGGTTGGGTGGGCAGCCGGGCAGGTAGACATCGACGGGAATGATCTGATCCACCCCCTGCACCAAGGCGTAGTTGTTGTAGACCCCGCCGCAGGAGGCGCAAGCGCCCATGGCGATGACGTACTTGGGCTCGGGCATCTGGTCGTACAGGCGTTTGACCACCGGCGCCATCTTTTGGGAGACCCGCCCGGCCACGATCATCAGATCGGCCTGGCGCGGCGAGGCGCGATAAACCTCCGAGCCGAAGCGGGCCAGATCGAAGCGGGAAGCGAAGGTGGCCATCATCTCGATGGCGCAGCAGGCCAGGCCGAACTGCAGCGGCCACAGCGATGATTTGCGGCTCCAGGCCAGCAGCTTCTCCAGGCTGCTGAAGAGGATGCCGCTGGCCCGCGCCTCACGCTCCAACTGCCCTTCCCCTCGATCTACTCCCATTCCAGCGCCCCTTTCTTCCACAGGTAGAACAAACCGATCAGGAGCACACCCACGAAGACCAGCATCTCGATGAAAGCGATGATCCCAGCGCTAGCCAATAGCTCGCGGAACACCACCGCCCAGGGGTACATGAAGACCACCTCGATGTCGAACAAGATGAACAGGACGGCGATGAGGTAGAACTTGATCGCGAAGCGGCGCCGCGCGGGACCCACCGGCAGCATCCCTGACTCATAGGGCAACAATTTTTCCGGCGCCGGGCGTTTGGATCGGGGCCCCAGCCAGCTGGAGAGGAAGATGCCCCCAACCGCGACCGCCAAAGAGGCCAGAAAGAGGATGGCTACCGGGACATAGTCCTGAAGCACAGGCCTTCCCCAGCTGACACTATATAAGTGAAGTTTATCACAAATGCTCGAGGGTTGTCAACCGCGGGGGTCTAAGCTGACCAGAGGCAGGGGGCCGAGCCTTAAAATTTTGAGCCCTCGATGCTGATCATCGGGGGCTCAGGGCAAGACGCCTCGTATCTCGAAACCCGAGTTTCTACGACGCTCCTCGTTCCAGGTAGGCCTTGTATCCGTAATAGATGGCCATCGCGGCCACGACGCTGAGGATAGTAAAAATAATCGTCCAGCTCACGATCACGTCCAGAGCGCCCAAGGGGGCCAGAGCCACAAAGAGGACACCCAAACTCACGGCATAGGTTACCCCAACAAAAGCCGTCAACGAGTAGCGCACAAAGCGCAATCGGCGTTCCTTCGGATCACCGGCCATCCTTCCACCTGCCTTTCTATGCTGAGGTGTCAAGCATTGTAGAGGGTTCGCACAGGCGTGTCAAGTCTTAAGCAGGACATGCTTCGAGTGGCCGCCTCAGCGCCACGCGAAACTCACCCTGACTTTAAAACCCCCCAAACTCGGGCTTTGGGTCCGAGGGCGATATGGCGCAAGAGGAGGCAATGGCTATGGCTGTCGGAAAAACAAGGACAAGCCATCTATCGATGCCGCATCCCAAGTCATGTTGACGCGCTCAGGGGGACGCGACCCCGGCCGGATCGCCAAACGCGGTGGGTTAAAAGCGGGCGGGCCAGGGCCTTATGCGCAAGGGGTGGGGGTAGGGCGGGGTAGGCTCTGAAGCCAGGCGTAGATGTGGCTGAGCTCTTGGTTGCTGACTCGCTCGGGTGGGAAAGGCTCCATCTCACCCCGAGGCATGCGCACTTGTCGCATGAAGGTGCTAAAACTCATCCGGATGCCGGCCAAAGTAGGATTCACCCCTCCCTCGGCATTGGGACCATGGCAGCGGGCACAACCGACCGATCGATACAGTTGGGCACCTAGGGCCGGATCCGGGACAATCGTCGCAGCGGGCGAGGGTATGGTCGAAGTGGGGGATGGCTCCAGCGTCGCCGTGGAGGGAACGGTAGGCCCCGCCTGGCAAGCCACCAGCAGGAGCCCCAGCGCCACTCCTACCTTGGACCATCCCTGGACGAAATAGCACGACCCTCTCATTCCACCCATGGGCGCGGGCCCATTTTATAGCGGAAAGATAAAGACTTAAAGGGCTACCTCTGGGGCGCAGTGCGAGGAGGTCCGGATTCCTCTCGAGTGATATCAAAAGTCAAGGGGCAGACTTCAACGTAGGCGCTAGACCTGCCTAGTAATCCTGGATGTAACCCTCGCTCGTGGTCGAGACGACAGTGATTGTTCCTTCCATTCCTGCATGGAACTCACAGATTTATGAAAAGAATGGAAGGACCTCGAAGGAATCTTAGAGAGAAGCAGCCAGGACCCGGGGACCGGTGGGGCCGGGGCTGCCCTCCTCCGGCTCTACCGTTACACCTACTGCTTGATAAGCTCCCAGCGGTTCGCCTGCCCGGAAAAGAAAATAGGCGCGTCCGCTGGCGTCCACGCTGAAGAGGCCGCCGCTGTCCCGTTCTCCATTCCGGATCAGCCAAAGCTGATACGCCTGCCCCTCGCCCAGGGCAGGAAGTTTGTACGCCAGCAACATGGCCACCGATTCATCGGGTTCGACCATCAAGAAACCCCAGGCTTCCGCCGCGTCCGCTTGACCCTGCAAGGGGATGCGCGAGTACTCGCCGGTGGTGAAGAAGGCCATCGCCAACTGCTGGTCCCGCAACTGATCGAACAGCTGGTCGACCATTCCGCTTTGGCGCGCCAACTCGCCTTGGATCGAAAGCGCCCACCCACCCAGCAGGCCCAGGAGCAGGAGGAGGGCGGCCGGTCCCAGTGGGGCTAGGCGGCGCCCCCAGCTGGCGAGCCACATCCAGAGATGCGCAGGCTGAGCCAGCCGCTCGCGCTCCAAGCGGGCCAGCAGCCGCCTCTTGAGGGCCAGCGCCGGTGTTTGAAGCGTGGCGGCATAGGGCAGCGCCTCGGCGACTTGCCGAAACTCCTCCAGAAGCCGGCGAGATGGAGGGCAGTCCGGCAGGTGGCGCAGGACCAGAGCCTGCTCCTCCCCTTCCAGGCTGCCCAGCACAAAGGCTGGGATCAGCTTATGAATCTCGGAACAACGGGTGGCCTTGCTTTTGGGCATACTTCCTCACACCACTGTATATATACGCAGGCGCGTCGCGCGCCGGATTGCCCGCTCACTCCTCCCGTTGCAAGAGCTGCTTGAGTCGGTGCAAGCCCAAACGGATGCGGGTCTTGATCGTGCCCAGCGGTTCCCCTAGCCCCTCGGCGATCTCCCGCTGGGTCAGGCCGCGGAAATAGGCCAGCTGAATCGCACGTCGCTGGGGCTCGTGGAGCTGCGCCAGGGCTCGGCGCACGTGCAGGCGCATCAGGCTGGCATCCTCCAGACTTTCCCCAGGATTCACCTCGCCCGGTTGGAAATCCGGGGAGAAGTCCAGGGACAAGGCTTGGCTATTCTTCAGGCGGCGCAGCTCATCGATGGCTCGATGGCGCGCGATGGCCCACAGCCACGTGGCCACCCGCCCGCGTTCGGCGCGGTAGCTGGCGGCTGCCCGCCACAGGCTGAGGAAGGCATCCTGGGTCACCTCCTCGGCGGCCGCCCGATCGCGCAGCATCGTCATGGCCAAGGAGTAGACCAGCCTTCCATAGCGATCATAGAGCGAGGCGAGAGCCTCCACCTCCCCCTGCGCGATGCGCGCGATCAACACTTCATCCTGGGGCTGATCTCTCTCCATCCTCCTCCACCAGCAGCCCATCAATCTTCGCCCAGTCCCTCGGCGTTGTCAAACTGAGTTTGAGGTGCACTATCGTCGTAAGAGGGGATAGCGGCGCAGGGCCTTACCTCTACCATAATATTTAAGTGATCACCTGAATATTCAGGTGCGATTCTGGCCAGTTGCCGTCGCCTCCCAATGTGTGGCCACTCGAGACTCCTGAGATATCCGACAGCTCGAAGTCGCGCGAGGGCTGATCGAGGGCCTCATCCTAGAGGTTGTACCTCACCCTGTGCAATGAAATGGGCCGCCCGCATTTCACGCTGCGGAATCGTCGCCCGCCGCCACCCACAATAAACACCCGTCCCTGGCCTAGGCCAGGGACGGGCTCGATCTAGGCAGGCAGCGGGCGTAACTCGGGCGGACGAAAGCGCCGCAGGCGCAGGGCGTTGGACACCACCGAGACCGAGCTGAAGGCCATGGCGGCTGCAGCGAAGACTGGGTTGAGGAGCACGCCCAAGAAGGGATACAAGAGGCCCGCGGCGATGGGGATACCCAGGGTGTTGTAGATGTACGCCCAAAACAAGTTCTGTTTGATATTGCGCAGGGTCGCCTTGGACAGCGCGATGGCCACCACCACTCCGCGCAGGTCCCCGCTCATCAAGGTCACGTCGGCCGCCTCCATGGCGATGTCGGTTCCCGTCCCGAGGGCGATCCCTACATCGGCCTGGGCCAGCGCAGGCGCATCGTTGATGCCGTCCCCGACCATGGCGACTCGCCGACCCTCGGATTGAAGACGACGGATCTCCGCGGCTTTATCCTTGGGCAGGACCTCGGCCAGCACCCGGTCGATTCCTGTTTGACGCGCAATCGCCTCGGCGGTGCGTCGGTTGTCGCCGGTGATCATCGCCACCTCGAGCCCCAGCCGGTGCAGCTCGGCCACCGCCTTGCGCGAGCCGGGCTTGAGGGTGTCGGCCACGGCGATCAGCCCTACGGGCTGTCCAGCCACCGCCACATACATGGGCGTCTTGCCTTCGCCAGACAGCCGCAGGGCCGGCTCCTCCAGGCTGCTCTCATCGATAGCATGGTCCTGCAACAACTGTCGGTTGCCCACCAGGACCGTTCGTCCCTCTACCACCCCGCGCACGCCCCGTCCGGGCAAGGCCGAGAAATCCACCACCTCAGTCTTCGCCAGCCCTAATTCCTCAGCCCGCTGGACAATCGACTGGCCCAAGGGATGCTCGCTAAAGCGCTCCACGCTGCCTGCCAGGCGCAGGAGCTCCTCCGCGGGGTAACCATCGCGAGCGAGGACGTCGGTCACCGAGGGCTGGCCCTGGGTCAGGGTGCCGGTCTTATCCAATACCACCACCTGCACGCGATGGAGCAGCTCCAAGGCCTCCGCGCTGCGGAAGAGCACCCCTTGCTCGGCCGCCTTGCCGGTTCCCACCATGATGGCGGTGGGGGTGGCCAAGCCGAGGGCGCAGGGGCAGGCGATGATCAAGACGGCCACGAAATTGGCCAGAGCAAAGTTCAGCGCGGGCTGGGGGCCGAGGAGCAGCCACAGCCCCAGCGTGACCAGGGCGATGACGATGACCGCCGGAACGAATATTGAGGTCACCCTATCCGCCAGCCGCTGGATGGGGGCCTTGCTGCCCTGGGCTTGTTCTACCAGCTTGATGATGTGAGCCAAGACGGTGTCGCGCCCCACCTTGGTCGCGCTGAACTTGAACGCGCCGGTGCGGTTGAGGGTGGCGCCGATCACTTCATCGCCCGGCCCCCTGTCCACCGGCATCGACTCGCCGGTGACCATCGACTCATCGAGGGTGGAGGCGCCCTCCATGATCACGCCATCCACGGGCACCTTCTCGCCGGGCCGCACCAGCAGGATGTCCCCTACCCGTACCTCCTCCATCGGAACATCGACTTCCCGCCCATCCCGGATGAGCCGGGCGGTCTTGGGCCGCAGGCCCATCAATTTGCGGATGGCCTCGCTGGTCTGCCCCTTGGCACGCGCCTCCATCCAGCGGCCGAGCAGGATAAGGGTGATGATGATGGCCGCCGTATCGAAATACACTGCGCGGAGACTCTCGGGGAAGAAGCCGGGGAAGAGGATCACTGCGGCTGAGTAAAAATAGGCGGCCGAAGTGCCCACCGCGATGAGGGTGTTCATATCGGCGCTGCGGGCTTTGAGCGCGGCCCACATGCCGCGGTAGAACTGGGCCCCGGCCCAGAACTGAACTGGAGTGGCCAGCAGGAGCAGCACGCGCCCATCGCGGAGCAACTCGGGAACCCAGGGGAACCACTCCGGAAAGCTGCCCAGGAAGATAGGCAGCGAGAGGGCGGCCGCGAAGGTGAACTTGCGTTGCACGGTGGCGATCTCGCGCCGGCGAGCGGATCGTTCGCGATCCTCCAGTTCCTCGACGGCCCCTTCCTGAACGCGAAAGCCGACCTCCGCCAGGGCGCGCCGAATATCGGAGGTCGAAAGGACCCCGCTCAGGTACTCGATGTACACTTGCTCGCTGGCCAGATTGGCGCTGACGCTCAACACCCCTTCTAAGCGGGCGATGGCCCTCTCCGCGGCCCGGGCGTTTGCTCCGTCCACCAGGCCTTTTAGCAGCAGGCTGACGTTCTCCACCGCCGCGTCGTAACCCGCCGCCCGTACGGCGTCTACCAGGGCTGCTGGCCGCACCCTCTCCGGGTCGTAGGCCACAGCGGCCTTTTCCGCGGCGAAATTCACCGAGACTTGTGCCACGCCGGGCATCTTTTTCAAGGCGCGTTCGACGGTGCGCACGCAGCTCGCGCAATGCATGCCCCGCACCGGCAACAAGATCTCTCGTGTGGTCAATTTACCCTCCCCATGCGAATCGCCTGCGGTCGGTAAGCAGAAATAAACGCCACCGCAATGAGTGCGACGCCCGACCAGAAAACGACTAGGACTAAACCGCCACTTGAGGCAGGGGCGCCCGGTCCCGTCATGCCGGCCATACCCCTCGAAACCCCTGGTGGGGAAGCCAGGGCCATGCCAACAAATGTCAAGAGGCCACCTGCCGTCGCTAGAGCCACCGCCAGCCGGCCCCGACGACTCAACCCCAGCACGATCAACAGCAGCGATACTAGTAGAAGAGGAGCCCAGAGGGGGTCAATGATGTGGGCCAGTGGCGCGATGAGTTGGGTCGAGGCGGCGCTCCCCAGAAAGCCCAAGAACCCCACCAGCGAGACGGCGATCATCGATGCGCAACTGATCGCTCCTAGGATGGCCCCCACCGCCGCGCTGAGCTTGCTCATGCCATCGGCCGAACTCATTTTAAACCAAGGCCTTGAGACCGACCACCAGGCCCCAATAGACGATGAGAAATCCACCCAGCAAAGTCAAAGCGATGCCGTTGATGAGCTTGACCGTGGCCCGCCTCTCGGTGATCCAGCGCGAGATGGAGCCCGGCTTGGCCCCCGCGAAGAACAGGCTGCCAATGATGAAGATTGGGGTGACTCGCCCCAAGGCGTTTATCCCTAACAGCGCGGCCCCGTACAGAGGATTCCCGATGGCGGCATCCCACAAGAGAACGGCGTAATAGGTCGGCGCCGGGCAGCCAACCCCCAGGCCGCCGCCGACCACCAGTCCCAGCAGGATGGAGCGAGGGTAGCGACCCAGAGTGCGTGCCCAGCCCGGAAGCTGGACCAAGGGCAGGCCGGGCAGATGTAGCCAACCGAACTCGTTGAGGGCGTAGGCCAGCGCGAAGAGGCCGATCGCCGAATAGAGCAGCACCGTGAGGGTCAGACGGGCGCGCTCCTCAGCAAAGAGGTTCAACAACGAGGCGCCGACCAACGCCACGATGACCCCCACCGCCGCCATCGACCCAACTAACCCTAGCGTAAAAAGTCCAATGGTGGTTAGCCAACCGCGGCGCGATTTGGCTTCCTCGGCGATGGGCGAAAGAGCAAAGACCATTGGAAAGGTACAGGGGACGACGATCATGCTGACGCCGACGAGGAAGGAGAGCACGAGGCCCAGGAGGGCGCCGACCGTCGGAAGCTGTTCGACTAGGCCGGCCTGAAAGCTGATCACCGCCGGGGTGCTGACGAGTGAATCCCAGGCGAGACCTAGGACAATCGCGGCCAGGCTGGCCGACACGAAAGCCAAAGTTTTCTTAAACGGCAACCAAAAAGTAATCGTCTGCGCCATCTTCAAACCTCCGCTAAAGAGCTATTCTCATTCCGCCGGCGGGTAGCCGATCTCATCGAGCAGCTGGCGGACCTGATCCCAGATCGACTCGTTCTCGTAGTCCACAGTCACCATCTGGGTGTGGTGATCTCCCTCGACCCGAGCCACCCCCTGGATCTGCGAGACCTCCCGCTTCACCGTGGCCACGCAGTGCTCGCAGTCGATGGCGGGCACGCTAAAAGTCTTGCTCAGCATCGCTCACCTCCCCTGGAGTTTGTCCGACGTTTCGAAGACATCCAAAAGCTCGCCGATCACCCGTTCGCGCTCCTGGGGTTGATCGCTGCGGATGGCCTCGATCAAGCAGTTGTTCAGGTGATTCTCCAGGACAAGGCCATCCACCTTGTCCAGGGCCTTCTGGACCGCCTTGCTCTGCTTGAGGATGTCGATGCAATACGCGTCCTGCTCCAGCATCTTTTCGATCCCGCGCACGTGGCCTTCGATGCTGCGCAGGCGGTTGAGAAGCTCCTTCTTGCGCTTGGCCTCCATAGATACCTCCCGACCTACCCCACCCCATATGGGGGGGGTGTTTTAGAGTATACTCAATCTGGGGACCTTTGTCAAGTACAGGCCTAGGGGGGTCCTTCTTGACGCTGTGGGAAACTTATGTTAAAATAAGTAAGAGACGATGGTTGGGCCTGAGGGGCCCTATTTATCTGGCACCTTAACATGACGAGTTGGGGGCCGGCGTGGGGACCGCCGCCCCGGCTTCCTTACGGCAGGCCGGGGAGGAACTTCCCGACTCCCATCCTGAGCCAGCCCGCCTTAGGCGGGCGAGTGTCAGGAAAGGTCACTGGGCGAAACAGCAAGCCCAGGACTCGAATCCGTAAGGGTTCGGGGACGACAACTGCAACAGAGAACGGACCAGCCCGCCTCAGGCGGGTGATGGGTGAAAAGGTGGTGTAAGAGACCACCAGTCTCGATGGCGACATCGGGAGCTAGGCGAACGTCTGACCGGGAGCAAGGCGGGTGGGTCCCGATCTCCGCCACCCTATGGGGATCGGGATCCCGTCGCAGTGGCGGCATCCCGTAAGTGATTCA
>JACPWV010000116.1 GCA_016196905.1 Chloroflexota bacterium
CCATGCTGCAGCGCATCTACGGCACCGCCTGGCCCTCCAGTCAGGAGCTCGAAGAATACCTGAAACGGCGGGAGGAGGCGGAGCGGAGGGATCACCGCAAGCTGGGGAAGGAGCTGGACCTGTTCAGCATCCAGGAGGAGATGGGGGCGGGGCTGATCCTCTGGCACCCCCGGGGGGCCTTGGTCCGTTCCTTGATCGAGGACTTCCTCAAGCAAGAACTGCTCGATGCTGGCTACCACCTGTCCTACACCCCCCACCTGGGCAGGAGCAGGCTGTGGGAGATCTCCGGGCATCTCGATTTCTACCGGGACATGATGTACGCCCCCATGGAGGTGGAGGGGCAGGAGTATTACGCCAAACCCATGAACTGCCCCTTCCACATCATGATCTACCGCAGCCGGATCCGCTCCTACCGGGAACTTCCCTTGCGCATCGCAGAGACGGGGGCGGTGTATCGCTACGAGCGCTCAGGTGTGCTACACGGTCTGCTGCGGGTGCGGGGCTTCGCCATCGACGATGCCCACATCTTCCTGCGGCCCGACCAGTTGGCCGAGGAGATCCGGCGTCTTCTGGAGCTGGCGACGCGGGTGTTGGCGGCTTTCGGATTCGAGAAATATCGGGTCTTCCTTTCCACCCGCCCCGAGAAATTTGCGGGGACAGCCCAGGAATGGGAGCGGGTCACCGGGGAGATGGCCGCCGCCCTGAAGGAGCAGGGGATCCACTACGAGCTCGATGAGGGAGGAGGGGCCTTCTACGCCCCTAAAATCGATCTCAAGATCGAGGACGCTCTGGGGCGGGAGTGGCAGCTGACCACCATCCAGGTGGATTTCAACCTCCCAGAGCGATTCGACCTGGCCTTCGTCGGCGAAGACGGCCGGCAACATCGGCCCTATATGATCCACCGGGCCCTGTTGGGGTCGCTGGAACGGTTCTTTGGCATCCTCATCGAGCATTACGCTGGGGCCTTCCCGGTCTGGCTGGCACCGCTGCAGGCGATGATCATCCCCATCACCGATCGGCACATCGATTACGCTCGGCGCGTCGCGAAGCGATTGAAGGAAGCAGGCTTGCGGGTGGAAGTCGATGAGCGCTTGGAACGGATGCAGGCCAAGATCCGGGATGCCCAACTACAGAAGATCCCTTACATGCTGGTGGTGGGCGACAAGGAGACCCAGGCGGGGACGGTCTCGCTGCGCCTGCGCAGCGAGGAGGATCTGGGCCCCCAACGGCTCGAGGAGTTCATCACGCTGGCCCAGGAAGCGATTCGCGAGAGGCGAACGCTTTAACTGGCTTTCTTTCTTGACCCTTCACTGCTGGATTTTTTCACTTCGGCTCTGCCTTGATCCTAACAGTCGGGACTGGAAGTCATCCGGCAAGAGCGGACGCTGCATTCCAAAGGCGATCCCACCGATCACAGGTTCAGATCGATTCACCAAGCTACGTAGTGAGATTACTTGATCCCTGCCTTCATATGGCATATATTTGCAGATAGCTGCCGAAATGGCCCTTCGCCAACTCGTTGCCTACCTGGGACAGCTGGGGTTTCGACTCGCCCCAGCGGCTATGCTCCTATCCGCCCTGCAGGCTGTCCCTGCCCTAGCTAGACCGTCCGGAGAATTTCTTTGGATTCTCAATTCCTCACTACCCTGATCCTCGGCTTTACCCTGGGCCTTAAGCACGCCTTGGACCCCGACCACGTGGTGGCCGTTTCCACCATCGTCAGCGACGAGCGCAGCCTGCTCCGCTCGGCAGCAGTGGGCATCTCCTGGGGCATCGGCCATACCCTCACCCTATTGTTGGTCGGTCTGGCGGTTCTCCTTTTCAGGGTGACTCTCGCCGAGCCACTGGCCTTGCTGATGGAGTTCGCCGTGGGGGTCATGCTGGTGATCTTGGGCCTACAAACCATCTGGCTACTCCGCCGCAAGCGAGTGCATGCCCACGCGCACCAACACGATGGCACCCGGCATCCCCACTTCCACGCCCATCCGGTTCCCCAGGAGGTCGAGCAGGGCGAGATGCAGCACCTGCATACCCATCCAGGCCCCGAGTGGCACTCAGCGCTCGCGGGATTGCTCCACGACTTGAGGCTGCGCCGAAAATCGGTGCTCATCGGGATGGTGCACGGCCTGGCTGGCAGCGCGGCTTTGATGTTGTTGGTGCTGGCCACGGTGCGTTCGGCGGTCCAGGGCTTTGCCTATATTTTGATATTCGGCATCGGATCGGTCGGGGGGATGCTGATGATCAGCAGTCTGATCGGGTTACCCTTCGCCCTTTCCGCTGAGCGCTTCTCTTGGCTGAACGAGAAGATCGGGCTGGCCGCGGGGTCGATTAGCATCGGCCTGGGATTGGTGGTCATGGCCCAGATCGGCGCAGCGATGATCTAAATTGCTAGGGTCGATGAAAAAAACCGAGCCCAGGACTACCCTGGGCTCGCACTCTTGATCACGACCCCCCGATCCAGGCCAAGCAACGATCGTCGATTCATCGCGGGTTAGGATCAGCCTAAATTAAAAGCTTGGCCGTGGCGATAGGTGCGCTCCTTGTTCCCGATGTAGACCGTGACCTCGCCGGGGCCCAGCACCTGCCAGTTCGCCCCGCTCCACACGGCAGCGGTCTTCTCCGCGACGCCCAGTAGGGCCAGCTCGCCCGGAATGCTGGGGCGCAGACCTTGGGCGCGGTCCCGGCCCCAACTGTCGTGGTGGGGAACCACCACCACCGAGGACACTAGGCGCAGGCCATCCTCGAAACCCTCGCCGGGATACTTCCATATGAGGCCGCCCAAAACCATGGCTCCTGCGCTGGAGCCCACCAGGATAGAACCTCGCGAGTGGGCCTGGAGGATGGCGTTCCAAGCCGCCGAGCCGCGCAGCGTGCGCAAGAGGTATCCCGGATCGCCGCCGGTCAAATAAATGAGCTTGGCCTCTTCGATGGCAGCGGCGAGTTTTTCATCCTGAGCCGATTTTGCGTCGACGATCATCGCCGCCTCTGCCTGCGCCCCCAAATTTTTGAACCAGTTCACCCCGTTTTTAGCCGCCAGCCCCGGGTCCTCGTGAGCCGCGGCGGTGGGCAGAATGACGACCTTAGCCGACGGTCCGCCCGCGGCTTTGAGTAAAGGCTGATCAGCCAGCTCGCAGCCGGGTAGAAATTCACCTCCACCTACCAGAGCGATTAGGCCAGGTATCTTCCGTCTCCCAATGTCCCTTCCTGCCGGATTTCAAATCCGGCAGCAG
>JACPWV010000129.1 GCA_016196905.1 Chloroflexota bacterium
CAGTCTCGAACTTGCCGCGCAGGTCATCGAAGGGTGTGTAGAGCACGTCGAACTGCACGTCCGGGTGCAGGGCCTGGAAGGCGGCGATGACCTCATTCAGACTGGCGATTTCGTTTTCCTTCCAGGCGTGCCAGAGCGTGATGGTCCCCGTCAGGGCTGGCACCGCCTCTGGGGTGGGTGTCGGTTCCTCAACCGGCGGCGCGGTGGGGGTCGCCGCGGGGGCGCAGGCGGCCACCGCCAGGGCCAGCAGAACGGCAAAAAACCCGAAGCGGTTCATTTTATTTCCTCCTCCGAGTGATCAAATCTTGCGTTCGTAGGTAATCGCAGTGGTTTATAACCTTTGGCTCGGACCGATCCATCCCCCCTTTCCTTGGTGGAGTCTGCCCCCTCGCAGGTTGGATGCGTCCTCGCGCTCAGTGGATGAAGAGCGCCTTTTCCGTGGGCGGGTCAAAGAGGTGCATCTTCTCCATCTCTAAGAGGACGTCGATGCTCTGGCCCGGACGGGCGGGGGTGCGGGGATCTACGCGGGCGATGAAGGTCTGCCGGCCGCTGTTCAGGTAGAGGAAGACCTCGCTGCCCATCAACTCGGTGACCTCCACCTGGGCGCGCAGCACACCCCGCGAGCCCACCTCTGACTCACGGCGATCGACGATATCCTCGGGTCGGATGCCGAAGACCACCTCTTTGCCTAGCTGGCCCCCCAATTTCTGGGCCTTGCCGGGGGGCACCCGCAGCCGGGTGCTGTCCAGTTGGATGTACATTTCGGAGACTGTGCCGGTTAGACGGGCGGGAAAAAAGTTCATGGCCGGGCTCCCGATGAATCCGGCCACGAACATATTCCCGGGGTGATCGTAGAGAACCTGGGGCGTATCCAGTTGTTGGAGCAGTCCGTCCTTCAAGACTGCGATGCGGGTGCCCATGGTCATGGCCTCGGTCTGGTCGTGGGTGACGTAGATGAAGGTGGTCTCCAGGCGCTGGTGGAGTTTGGAGATCTCCGCCCGGGTCTGCACCCTCAACTTGGCGTCCAGGTTGGAGAGGGGCTCGTCCATCAGGAACACCTGCGGCTCGCGCACGATGGCCCGCCCCAGGGCAACGCGCTGCCTCTGCCCGCCCGAGAGCTGGCGGGGCTTGCGATCTAGGAGCTCGGCGATCCCCAGGATCTCCGCCGCCTCCTTGACCCGCCGGTCGATCTCCAGCTTGGGCATCCTACGCAGTTTCAGCCCGAAGGCCATGTTGTCGTACACGTCCATGTGTGGATAAAGGGCGTAGCTCTGAAAAACCATGGCGATGTCCCGATCCTTGGGCGCGACGTCGTTCACCATGCGCTCGCCGATGAAGATCTGCCCCTGGGTGATCTCTTCCAAGCCGGCCAGGAGGCGCAGGGCGGTGGATTTGCCGCAGCCCGAAGGACCTACCAGAACCAGGAATTCCTTGTCCTTCACCTCCAGGTTCAGGTCGCTCACCGCCACCACGTTCCCGAACTGCTTGGTCACGTGGTCATAGATTACGCTGGCCATCTGACTCCCTCCGCTCGCTTTGAATGCATTATAACACAAGCCGGCTGATTGACAATCCCCTAATCCGGGCCAGATACCTCAAACCCCAGTAACCATCCCTACATGGTTGGTCAAGAATGACTCTACTTTCTTTCCAGCGTGTATCACGCCGATGGTCTCCCCGTCCCCTGTTTGATCTGGACGATGCGAAAAGCCGCTTGAAATGTGGCCAGGATATCTTCTTCGCTGATCCCGAACGAGGCATCCCCACCGGGCTTGAAGGCGTAAAGGAGATCAATGGCGCCGGGACGAAGCAAACGCCCCAGGCCGGCTGCGTAATGAGAACGACCCTGGGGATCGAGCGAGTGAAAGCAGCCGATGTCCAAAGCCAGGTCGAACGTCGGTGGTAAGAACGAAAGATCGGTCACATCGGCGACGTAGAACGTGCACTGAGCGTCCACGCCGGCCGCCTTCGCTTTCCGCCTGGCTAGGCGGATCGCGCGCCCGGCGAAGTCAACGCCGACCACTTGCCAGCCGTGTTGCGCCAGGTAGATCACATTTGTCCCCGTGCCGCAGCCCAAGTCGAGTGCGCGTCCGGGAGGCGAGGAGGATCGCTCTATGACCTCGATCAATTCCGGCGGGCTGATCCCGCTGTCCCAGGGCGGCTTGCCCGGCAACCCATACCACAAGTTGAAAAAGAACCGTCTCACTGGAGGTATGATTCGTCACCCATGCGACGCTTGATCGTGAGCGCGGACGATTTCGGCCTATCTCCCGGTGTGAACCGGGGGGTCATCGAGGCCCATGCGCGCGGCTCGCTGACCAGCGCCAGCCTGCTGGTCAACCTCCCGGCCAGCACGGAAGCTCTCGAGTTGGTGCGCCTCCATCCCAGCCTCGACCTGGGGCTGCACCTTAACTTGACCTTGGGTCGGCCGCTCTCACCACTCGACGAGGTGTCCACGCTCGTTGATGCGCGAGGGTGTTTTCGCTCGCCCTCTCGGCTGCTTGTTGGTTTACTCTTGAGAAGGATTTCCTTAGACGAAATCGAGCGCGAACTCTCTCGGCAGATAGCTTACTGCCGAGGGGCTGGCCTGCGGCTGACCCATCTGGATAGCCATCTGCACTTTCACGCACTCGCGCCCCTTCGCGGCTTGGTCGCCCGCCTGGCCCGAGCCGAGGGTATTAGCGCCTGGCGCACGCCCGACCTTGGTCGCGTGCAACTCCCCCGCCTCGTTCCACTCTTTCGCTGGAAAGCTGCGCGCTCCCGATCGGCTGAGGCCGAGGAGCCTGCCAGCACGGATTATCTAACCCTCCTTTGGACACGGCGCGGGTTCGGTCCGCCCCTGCGCATCCTGGAGAGGACCCTGGCTGAGCTTGAGGGAACCATCGAGCTGGTGGTCCATCCGGGGCATGCCGACGAGGAGTTACGGCGCATCGATCGCTACGTGGAGGCCCGCGAGCGGGAACTCCAGCTGCTGATGGATCTCGCTTTCATTGAGCTGACGCGACGGCTAGGCTGCCAGCGCAGCGGCTTCGCAGATCTAACCCGGCCGGCCTTTGATCAGGACTGACCAATCGCCCTTCTGCACCACCTCCCCCTTCTGGTTGATCAGCTCCACCTCCAGCACCACCATCCCGCCTCCCAGGGCGGAGAGAGCTTTCTTCTGAGTCACCCTAGCCTGCACCGAGACGGTATCGCCGATGTAAATGGGCCCCTTGAACTTCCAGTCCAGGCCGGTGAAGGCCTGGGCGGTGCCTTCGATGAGCTGTAAGCGGGAGGCCAGCCCGGAGGCGATGGCCAGCCCCAGCAAGCCGTGGGCCACGCGCTGCCCAAAGAGGGAACCCCGGGCGAACTCGGCGTCGGTGTGCAAGGGGTTATAATCGCCCGAGAGGCCGGCAAAGAGCACAATATCGGTCTCGGTGATGGTACGCCCGGGGCTGGTCACCTCCTGACCTACCTCGAACTCCTCGAAGTAGAGCCCGCGGGCGGCGCTGGCGGGTCTGCTTTCGACCATCTCACCCTCCTGAGGATTCTGCCGGGCTCAATTTGACAGCGGATCGAAGGATGCCACTGTGTTTAACGGAACCGCCTCGCTCCATCCCCTAGGACCGGATCCATGGGCACCCTAGAGTGATGTTTTGGTCAGCGGCCCGGCGGATGGCCACCTGCTTGGGGGTTTCCGATGCGGTGAGGAGGCCACTTCCCTCCATAAATCCAGCCGTTGAGCCCGCAACCTCGACGGGGCGCTCATCCCTTTTAAGGTAGCCCGGCTTGGCATTATAAATGGAAGGGCCGGGCTGTCAACTGAACTTCTCTTGACCCTCACCGGTCCCTGAACTATATTCACCGCGTGCGACCGATCTATGTTGCGGTGGGGCTGCTGTCCGCTTCCACCCTCCTGCTGGAGATCACCCTCACACGCCTTTTCTCGGTGGCCCAGGGCTATCACTTCGCTTTCCTGGCGGTGAGCCTGGCACTGCTTGGCTTCGGCGCCAGCGGCAGCTTACTGTCGGCTTTTCCGATATTCCTGCGCCACGATCTACGCCATGTCCTGTTCATCCTCGCGCTGCTTTTCATCTGGGCCGTGCCGGTGAGTTACTTGTTGAGCAATCACATCCCCTTCGATGCTTACCAAATCGCCTGGGATCCCCGTCAAGTGTTTTACATGGGCGTGTACTACCTGTCCTTGGCTGTGCCCTTTACACTGGCCGGGCTGGCCATCGGGGCGGCTTTGGCCGGGCGGCCGGGGCAGGAGAGCCGGGTCTACGCGTCCAACCTGATCGGCTCTGGGATGGGCTCCCTGGGGGCCCTGGTCGCCCTCTCCGTCCTGGGTGGCGAGAGGGCTATCCTCCTGGGCGCCACGATGGGTGGGCTGGCGGCGCTGTTCGTGATGCCCCGCCGTTGGCCCTCGGCCTTGGCCGTGCTGGGATGCCTGGCCGG
>JACPWV010000130.1 GCA_016196905.1 Chloroflexota bacterium
AAAGCATAAAAATCGAGCGCGGCTTTCTGGGCTTCGCTCTCCTGATGGCTGGCACTGTGGCCTGCGGTCCGGGCTTCCTCGGCCCCTCCCCCGCGCAGACCCTGCCCCCTACCCCGCCGCGGTCCACCGCCACCCTTGTGGCCAGCCCCTCGGCTACCCCGGATGGTTACGAGCCCAACGACGAACTCGACGATGCCTACGGACCCCTCCTTCCCGACGAGATTTTCGAGGCCACCATTCACCAAGCTGAAGATCGCGACTTCTTCTGGTTCTCGGTGGAGGCGGGCAGCCGGGTGGTTCTGGAGTTAAGCGATATCCCCGCCGGCGTGGACTACGATCTGCGGTTGTTCGATCCAGTGCTGCAAGAGATCGCCTCCTCCACCGGCACCGAGGCCAGCGAGTCCATCGCCTACGACGTGGCTGCCGACGGCCGCCTGGTCATTGAGGTGGAGCCCTTCCAGGGCTTCGACCCCCAGCGCCGCTATCGGCTGCGCCTAACCCTGATCGCGGGGAGCGTTCCCAGCGGGGAAACTCTACTCGAAAATTTCGAGGCCAACGCCAACGGCTGGTTCGAAGGAACGCGGGGGGGGGCCCGGGTGTTCCTCGTCGAGGGGGCTCTGCACATCGACAAAACCCACCGCGAGAGCTTCGACAATTTCGTGTCCAGCCTGATGCGCGGCCAGCAGTTCGGCGATTTCGATCTCAGCGTGCAGGGCACCCAGGTGGAGGGCAGCGATGACAACGAGATCGCCGTCGTCTTCGGGGCCAGCGATGAGGATAACTTGTGGGAGTTCGCCTACTCCGGGGACGGCTTTGTGGGCCTCTTCCGCAAGCTGGGGAAGGAGAGGTGGCGCGCGCTGGATAACTTCACCGCCAACGACGCCGTGCGTCAGGGGGCCGCAACCAACACCGTGCGCCTGGTGGTCCAGGCGGGCAGCCTGCGCGGTTACCTCAACGGCCAACTGGTCTTGGAGACGATTCTGGAGGACTATGCCGGGGGGTTCATCGGCCTGGGCTGTGGGACCTTCGAGGCCCCTAAGGTCCACTGTGCCTTCGATGAACTGAAGATCACGCCGCTTTGAAACTCACCCCAAACTCGAGAAAGGAGACCTCCATGCACCGATCGCTGTTGATCATCGTCGTATTCGCCTTGGCCGGCCTGGCCTGCGACTTCGGCTCATTCTTGCGCCCCCCGGCCGAGCCGACGCCACCGGGCCAGGGGATCGTGGAGAACTTCGACGCCAACACCCATAATTGGTTCGAGGGCCCGGTGAGCCAGGCCCAGGTGTTCATCGCTGATGGGGTCCTGCACATCGATAACCCCTACGAGGAGGAACTCGACGACTCCGGCAATAACGTGATCGATAACTTCGTCTTCAGCCGCATGGACTGCTGCAACTTCGAGAACTTCGACCTCACTGTGGAGAGCACCCAGCTGGAGGGCACCGACAACAACGAGATCGGGATCGTCTTCTATGCCCGCGAGCCAAAAAATTTCTTCGAGTTCGCCTACAGCGGCGATGGCTTCGTGGCCCTTTTCGAGTACGCCGGGGATGACTTCTCCACCATCGTGGAGTTCACCCCGGTAGATGCCATCCTTCAAGGCAATGCTACCAACACGGTGCGACTGGTGGTTCAGGACGGCGAGGTGACTGCTTATATCAACGGCAGCCAGGTGCTCAACGCCGACATCAGCATGCCGCGAGTGAGCCCCATCGGTTTGGGCTGCGGCGCCTTCGAAGCCCCCAAGGTCCATTGCACCTTCGACAACCTGCGCATCACCCAACTGTAGACCCATAACCGTCTGACCGCTATCCGAGGAGGGCCCGCGGGCCCTCCTCGCCATTGGGTGGGAAGCACGACATCTCGGTTGACAACAGATCGGAGAACATCTTATAATCCTGAGTAGGTTGGCCCCCGTGGCGGAACTGGTATACGCGGCAGGTTGAGGGCCTGTGCCCGCAAGGGCGTGCTGGTTCGAGTCCAGTCGGGGGCACACAAAAGCTCGCCCGCCTCTGGCGGGCTTTTTCCTTGGACGCGAACTACCCCACCTGTGCTAGAATCATCCACTATGAATCTCTTCGCACTCATCGGCCGGGCCTCAAGCTCAAGCAACCTGCTCGGCGCCGGGCTCGGCCTGTACACGAGCCGGGTCTTGCTCGAGTCGGTGAGCGAAGCGCGGCCGCCACTGTGGACCTTTGCGGTCGTTCTGGCGCTACTAGGCGCCGGTCTCTTTATCGCCCGCTGGGCCCGCGATCGTATCGATCTTCGCCCCCTGGCCTTTCTGTGGGCGTACATCCTCTATCCCCAGATCCATCCCGGCTTGGCCGAGGTCGCTGCGATTCTCAGTATCCTCGCCTTTGCCATAGTCCACCTTGAACTGAAGCCCAGCCAGCGCCTGGTGGACCTCGCGCTCTTCAGCGTAGGCGCGACCCTCTACATCCACACCCTCTCCCCAACGGTGCTGCCCGCCGACAGCGGAGAGTTCCAATTTGTCCCTTATATCTTGGGCATCGCCCATCCCCCGGGCTACCCCCTCTACACCATGCTGGCCAAGCTCTTCACCTTCATCCCCCTGGGCGAGGTGGCCTATAGGGTGAACCTGCTCTCGGCACTGATCGGCGCACTGACTCTGGTGTTCGTCAGTCGCGCCACACGCCTGGCCAGCGGCTCAGCGCTGGCCGGCCTCATCGCCGCGCTGGTCCTGGGCGGCTCCACCACCTTCTGGGCCCAGGCCACGACCGCCAACATCCGCATCTTTACCGCTCTTTTGGGTGCCACGATTTTGTACGCATTGATCGGGTATCAGCGCCAGCCCAGCCAGCGCGCCCTCGTTTCTTGCGCGGCTGCCCTGGGCCTGGGCATCGGCCATCACCTCTCCTTGCTACTGATGATCCCGCCCGCGCTTGCCTACCTGTGGCTGGTCGATCGACCGCTGCTCGTGCCATCGCGTGCTTGGCTGCGGCCGCTGGGCGCCTTGGCCCTATCCCTGGCTCCTCTTGTGTACATCCCCCTGCGGGCGGCCTCGGCACCCTTCGGCGGCGAGGGTTTATTAAGTAGCCCGAGTGCCCTCTTAACTCACCTGCTGGGCCTCGGCTTTCAAGGGGATCTTTTTTACTTCGCCACGACCGAGTTCTTGCCTATGCGGCTGGCCATCCTGGGAAACATCCTGGAGATGCAGTTCGGCTTGCCCTTGTTGATGGCAGCCGCCCTGGGCATTCTCACCATGCTGCGATCCGATCCGCGCCTGGCTATGCTCTTGTTGGGCAGCTTCGCCCTCATCGGGCTCACCTCCATCACCTACCGCGCCCCCCAGACGGTGGAATACTTACTGCCGGCTTACCTGCCCGTCGGGATGGCCATCGGCTACCTGGTCGCCGAGTGGCGTCGCGCGTTCCAAGATGCGGCCCTGCGCGCCGTCGGCCCGGCCATCTTGAGTGTGCTGGGCATTGCCCTCTTTGCTCAAAATTATCCGAGTTATCTGACCCTCAGCTCAGACCGCTCCGCACGAGAGTATGCTGAGCGCATCTTCACCCAGGCGCCCCCCAACTCCGTGGTCCTCTCCAACTGGCACTGGGCCACGCCGATGTGGTATCTGCAGCGGGTGGAGGGCCGCCGCCCCGATCTCCACATCGTCTATGTCTACCCGGAGGGGTCCACTCCCATCGAGGAGAGTTGGCGTCGTCGGCTGGAGGAGAACATCGCCCGGGGCCCCGTCATCGCCACCAATGATTACCCCTCCTTCGCCCAACTCCCCTATCGCACTCGCGCCGTCGGGGAGGCCTTCCTTATTTATACCGAGCCGAGCCAGGAGATGCCCTCAGGCTTTCGCTCTCTCGACGCGGTCTTCGGAGATAGGATTCGTCTCATCGGTTATCGCTTGGAACGAGAGCGCGGCGCGCCGGGGGAGGGTATAGAGCTGAGCCTGGCTTGGCAGCCGGCCACTCGTCTCGAGCGCGACTACTCTTTCTTCGTCCACCTGGTTGGGAAGGGCGGCCAGTTGCTAGGACAAATGGACCTGACCCATCCCGTGGCACGGAACTATCGGCCCGGCGAGGTTCTGGTGGATAGCTATCGACTCCCACTTCTGCCCAGCGTGCCGCCGGGGCGTTACCAGCTCATCGCTGGCACTTACTTCACCGATGCAGAGGGGTGGCACCGGCTGACCACCCCGGACGGCGCTGACTCCATCCGATTGGGCCGGATCGAGGTCCTGCCTGCCTCGAGCAGCCGGATCAGCCTCCATCCTTTGCGAGTGCCCTTCGCCAACGGGCTGGCCCTAGTGGCGGTGGATTTCGACAACAGCGTCAGCGGCGCGCGCCGCGTCTACCTGCACTGGCAGGTCGAGCGCCCGCTGGCCGACGAACTCCAGATCGCGCTCTACGCTGCCTCGGGAGGCGAGGTGGCGCGTGTCCCGCTGCAACTAGGGGGTGCGCCGGTTGGCGCGCGGCTGCTGAGCGCGTTGGACCTCCCCCACCAGACCTGGCCGCTCCAATTAGAGCTGCGCGATAAAAGGGACCGCCGAATACCCTCGCTCGGACCCTGGGGCTTGCCCCTCGACCTGCGGGTCGACCTGCCCTCGGCTCACGGCGATGGCCGGTATATTGATCTAGGCGGCGAGATGCTGCTGGTCGGGGCAGAGGTACCGAGCCGACCGCTACGCCCCGGCCAGGAAGTCACTATACCACTTCACTTCCTGGCTCCGCGCCCGCTGACCGCGGACTACGTCATCTCGCTCTCCCTCGTCGACGCGGAGGGAAGACGCTGGGCGCTGGCGGATAGCCCTCCCGCCGCCGGTGCTATCCCTACCCTCAAATGGATTCGCGGCACGCAGGTCACGGACCCCCATGCACTGGCCATACCCTTCGATGCCCCAGCCGGGGCGCTGCAGCTCCACCTGCTGGTGTACGATGGATTCACTTTGCGGGCGCTCTCCATCCTCGATGAGCGTCTGGCCCGGCTGGGCATCACCGTGCCCCTGGGCCAGGTGAACATCGCGGGGCCTTGAACAACGCAAGGTCTTCTGCCCTTTCCTTGGATTCTGCGGAACAGCCAGCTCGCCGTTCGACTCTGAATGGCGATCTTTATGGGGATGAAAAGCAGCATCCCAAAGGCCATCGAAGGATCGCCGCTGCAGAAGGCCTGTGTTATAATCTGCCCTCGACTCGCCATGCGGTTCGATAGATATCGCCCTTTTCTGGCAGGCCTCATCGGCCTCCTCTTGTTGGCTGCTTGTGCAGGCGGAAGGCCGGCGCCCACCCCCACGCCCACCAAGACGCCGCAGCCGGTAGCTACTCCCACACCCACACCCGACCCCAACCGTTGCCCTCTGACTGGACAGCGTCTCCACAACCCCGGCCTGGCGCAGAGGCGTCCCCTCATCGTGAAGATCGGGAACGACACCCGATCCCGGCCCCAATCCGGACTGCACAAAGCGGACCTGGTGGTGGAGCACCTGGCCGAGGGCGGGATCACCCGCCTGGACGCCGTCTACCTGTGCCAGGATTTCGAAGCGATCGGCCCGGTGCGCAGCGCGCGGCTCATCGACATCTGGCTGGCCTACATATTCGACGGCATCCTGGTTCATGTGGGGTCCAGCCCCGGGGTACATTACATCCTCATCGATGAGACCAACTTCCCTCGCGTGGACGATCGGCCCGAAGATGGCGATCCCCCGACCCTAGTCTGTACCACTGAGCCACCCTGCTTCTATCTCGATCCCGCTCGACAACGCCCATACAGCACCTTCACCCGAACTAGCGCCCTCTGGAGGAATGCCGAGGAACGGGGATGGCAGCATTCGATGCAGGTCCCGCCCTTACTTTTCGGGGAGCTGGATTTTGAGACGCCGCGTGAGGAAAAAGGGGTGGTAACTATTCGTTACTTCTTCAACAATATCGTGCG
>JACPWV010000122.1 GCA_016196905.1 Chloroflexota bacterium
AGGCCCGCGAGATGGCCATCGACCGCCTGGGCAGTTTGGATTCCCAAGAGCGGACCCGTGTTACCCTGCACGCCGAGGAGGAATGGACGGCGAGGAAGATTTTCCGAAGGATCCTGGAGCACGAGTGGGAGCACCGCCAGCAGATCCGCGAGCTGTTGCAGGCCTACCCACATGCCGCGCCGGCCCGGTGAGCGTTGAAAAACGGGAACTATGAAAATCGCCCTGGTCCACGATTGGCTGAACCAGTTCGGCGGGGCGGAGCAGGTGCTCTCGGCCCTACACCAGATGTTCCCCGAGGCACCCATCTATACCTCGATCTATTGGCCTCAGGCCATGCCTTCGGAATGGCGCACCTGGGATATCCGCCCCACTTGGCTGGATCGCTTGCCCCTGATCCATCGGCAGCACCAACCTTACCTCCCCCTCTACCCTCTAGCCTTCGGAGGGGTCGATCTCTCGGACTACGACGTGGTCATCTCCAACAAGAGCGCGTTCTGCCACGGAGTGCGGACCGGACCCCGAGCCTTGCACATCTGCTACTGTTTGACACCTACCCGCTTCCTCTGGCAGTACGAGACCTATATCCAAGAGGAGCGAGTGGGGCCCTTGGCGCGAGTCTTTCTGCCGGCAGCAATAGAACTCTTGAAGCGTTGGGACTACGCCGCCGCTCAACGCGTCGAGCACTTCGTCGCCATCTCAGAAACTGTGCGACAGCGCATCGCGAAATTTTATCGGCGCGATTCAACGGTCATCCACCCCCCGGTGGAGGTGGAGCGCTTTCGCTTGGCCGCCGATCCCGACGATTATTTCATCGTGGTCTCGCGGCTGGTCCCCTATAAGCGCATCGATCTAGCCGTGCACGCCTTCTCGGAGCTGAAGCTCCCCTTGCTGGTCATCGGCGATGGCCGAGATCGTCCCCGCTTAGAAAGCCTGGCCGGGCCCAGCGTTCGCTTTCTGGGGCGGCTTCCTAATGGACAGGTGGCCCACTATCTCAGCCGAGCTCGAGCGCTGGTCTTTCCCGGCGAGGAGGATTTCGGCATCGCCCCCCTGGAGGCCCAGGCCTGTGGCCGGCCGGTCATCGCCTACGCCGGGGGCGGCGCGCTGGAGACGGTCCAGGAGGGGGTCAGCGGTGTCCTTTTCAACGAGCCCAGCATCGAGGCCCTGGTGGCGACCATCCAGAGTTTCGACCACCGACATTTCGATCCAGCGGCGATCCGCGAGCACGCGCGCCGCTTCGATGTTCACACTTTTCAGGAGAAGCTGCGCACCTTCATCGAGCAGCACTGGGCCGAGTTCAGCGCCCCAGTCGGAGTCCCCTGATGGAATTCCGTGAGTATTGGCCCATCCTGGCGCGGCGTTGGTGGTTGGTCGTTGCGGTGCCGCTGATCGCGGTCCTGGCCAGTCTCCCCTTCCATTCCAACCCTCAGCCTCTTTATATTGCCACTCTGCGCATGACGGTGGCCATTGAGCTTCCCGGGGGAGAACCGCTGAGCGGCGAGGAATTATATAACCTGGAACTGGCATCGGAGTTCATCGCCGACGATCTCAGCGTGGTGGTGCGCAGCCTGGCCTTCGCCCAGACGGTGAGCCAGCGCCTGGCGGGAGCGGGAATAGCCGTCCCGCCCGGCGCCATCCAGGGCTTCACCGCCGCCCAGAAGGAACACCGCATCCTGAGCCTGGTCATCACCTGGCCCGATCCCCAACAGTTGAGTGCCATCGCTCGCGCTGCAGTGGAGGCCCTGGAAACCAAGGCTCCCGAGTACTTCGATCAACTGCAGCGCGGCATCCTGCGCCTGCATGTCATCGACGGGCCCGGCCAGCTGGGTTGGTCAATCGCTCCCCTGGGCGTGTCCCTGCGCGAGAAGCTGGAGCTCCCCATCCGAGCTCTGCTGGGGCTCGTGGCCGGCGTGGGTTTAGCCCTGGCCTGGCACCATTTCGATCCTGCCCTCTACAGCGCCGGTGAGGTGGAATCGCTGGGCGTCCGGGTCATCGGCCAGATCCCGAGGATGCCTAGGTGGGATCGCCTGTTTGGGCGGCGCGCGCTTCGCCGCCGATCCTGAGATGTGATACAATGGGTGAGTCCAGCGAGGAAGGATGACCATCACCCAACTGCGTGATTACGTTATGATTCTGGGCCGCCGCGGGTGGCTGATCGTGCTCTTCAGCCTGGCCACTATGGCCAGCGCGGTGGCCTTCGGCATACTTCAGCCCACCATCTACCGCGCCTCGGCCGTGCTGCAGGTGATCCCCGCCCGCTACGACTTCGGCTTGATCTCTGCCGGCCAGCAACTGCTCCGCCAATTCGCCTTGCAGATCGAGGAGAGTCCCGAGCGGGCTCAGGCGGTCATCGATCGCTTGCAGCTAGATATCCCCATCGATCGTTTCCAGGGCTATGTCACGGTGGCCTCGCGAACGGAGGAGTTCCTGATCCAGATCGATGTGGATCACCCCGACCCGAACACAGCGCGAGACATCGCCAACGCCCTGGCCGAGGATTTCGCCCAGTATCAGGCTGCGCGCAACCTGGAGCGCGATCGTCAGGTTCGCATCGAGGTGTTGGTCTTGGAGCCGGCCGACGAGGCGGAGGTGTTCTGGCCCAAGCTGGACCTTTTGGCCGGGGCCGGGGCGGTGCTGGGCCTCCTGGCTGGCATCTTGGTGAGCCTCGCCTTGGAGTGGATGGAGTCCAGCATCCTCCGCTCGGCCCGGGAGGTGGAACGTCACCTCCCATTGCCCATTTTGGGGGCCATCCCACCCCGCGAAGCAGGGCGGCGTGGTTAGGAGTCGATGATGGAACTCAGCGAGTACGGCCGCATCCTGTGGCGACGCGGCTGGATCATCGCCCTGGCGACGGCCATCGGCCTGGTCCTTTCCCTCCTTTTCGCCCGATTGCAGCCGGTGATCTACCGCGCCGAGGCCACCCTCCAGGTCAGCCCCGCGGTGATGAGCTACAGCGTGGTCCTCACCGCCAAGCTCCTCTTGCAGCAGTTCGCCTCCCAGATCGAAACCACCCGCACCGCCCAGGAGGTGTTGCAGCGCGTCCCACTGGAGGGCGTAAAGCCCCCCGAGCTGTTAGAGCACATCGAGGTCACCACGGTGCCCGAAGACTTCCTGCTGCGCATCGATGCCGATTTCCTTGATGGCTCCACAGCCATGCGGGTGGCGGATGCCTTCGCCGAGACCTTTGTGACCTTCCACGCGCAACGCCAGCAGACGGTGGATCCGCTGGACCGCATCGAGATCCTGGTGCTCAGCCATGCCCGCAAATACTGGCAGGACTGGCCGCGCACCCGCATCCTGGCTGGGGTGGGCGGGCTGCTCGGACTGATCTTGGGCACGCTGGGGGCTTTGGCTCTCGAATATCGCGGGGCAGGGGTGATCCGCTCGGCGCAGGACGCGGAGCAGATCGCCGGCCTGCCTGTGCTAGGAGCCATCCCCGGCGGCGCGCAGCCCGGCCGCTGAGACATGCTATAATCACCCTGCTAGAGGCGATGGGAATGCCCAAAGAACGCATCGCATCGTCCCCCGACTCGGGGGCGGAGCGCTTGATCACCCTGGCGGAGCCGCGCTCCCCCTGGAGCGAAGCCTATCGCGCGCTGCGCACCAACCTGGAGTTTTCCAGTTTGGACAGACCGCTGCGCACGCTGTTGGTCACCTCGCCCGGGCCGGAGGAGGGCAAGTCCACCATCCTGGCCAACCTGGCGGTGACCCTGGCCCAGGCCGACAAAAAGGTGATCCTGGTGGATGGCGACCTGCGCCGCCCCTCCCTCCACGAGCTCTTCGGCCTGCCCAATGGCCGGGGGCTGACCAACATGTTCCTGGAGGAAAAAGCCTGGCAGAGGCCACCCCTGCAGCAGACCTCCGTCCCCAACTTGATCCTTCTGCCCTCGGGACCCACGCCGCCTAACCCGGCCGAGCTGCTGGCCTCTCCGCGCACGGAGCAGATCATCGCCCGGCTAAGCGAGCGGGCGGATTTATTGCTCTTCGACGCGCCTCCGGTGGTGGCGGTCACCGACGCCGCGCTGCTGGCCGCCAAGCTGGATGGTGTGCTCCTGGTGATCCAGGCCGGCCGCACCAAGCGCGAGCAGGCCCAGCGAGCCATAGCCCTTCTGGAGAAGGTCAACGCCCGGCTGGTAGGGGCGGCCCTCAGCAACGTCAAGCTGGATCGCTCCATGGAGTACTACGGCACTTAGGCGAGCCTCGATGAAAGCCCTGATCCTCAGCGGCGGCAAGGGCACCCGCTTGTATCCCCTGACCTACACCCGGGCCAAGCAGTTGGTGCCGGTGGCTAACCGCCCGGTGCTCTTTCGGGTGATGGATGCCATCGTGGAGGCGGGCATTCAGGATCTGGGCATCGTGGTGGGGGACACCGCCGAGGATATCCAACAGGCGGTGGGAGACGGCTCCGCCTGGGGTGCGCGGGTGACCTATATTCGGCAGGCGGCACCTCTGGGGCTGGCCCACGCGGTGAAGATCGCCCGCGATTTCATCGCGGAACAGCCTTTTGTCATGTTCCTGGGCGACAACGTGATCCAGGGCGGGATTCGCCCTCTCGTGGAGCAGTTCCAGGCCAACGATTGGAACTGCCAGATCGTGCTCAAGGAAGTGCCCGACCCGCAGCAGTACGGCGTGGCGGAGTTGGCCAACGGCCGGGTGGTGCGGCTGATCGAGAAGCCCAAGCAGCCCCCCTCCAACCTGGCGTTGGTGGGCATCTACCTGTTCGATGCCCACATCTTTGAGGCCGTAGAACAAATTGAGCCCTCCTGGCGCAATGAGTACGAGATCACCGACGCCATCCAATACCTCATCGACCAAGGGCTGAAGGTCTACCCTTACATCCACGCCGGTTGGTGGATCGATACCGGGAAGCACGAGGATTTGCTGGAGGCCAATCGGTTACTCCTGGAGACGCTGGAGGGGCGCATCGAGGGCACGCTGGACGCCGCCTCCCAGGTCCACGGCAAGGTGGTGATCGAGGC
>JACPWV010000123.1 GCA_016196905.1 Chloroflexota bacterium
CCTCGCCGAATCGCGCGACCTGCTCCGGGTCGAAGCCGGTGCCGTCATCCCGAACGGTCAAATGCAGTACGGGGTGAGGTGCAGCTCCGGAATGGTCTGGGCCATGGGCAGAGGAAGGGAGATCGATCTCCACCTGGACCCGGCGCGCTCGGGCATGCTTGGCCACGTTGTTCAAGGCCTCCTGGGTTACACGGAATACAGCGGTCTCCAGTGGGCCGGGCAGGTCCCGCTCCTCGCCCCGCACGATCAACTGGGCCTCCATCTGGCCCAGCTGACCGAAGTCCTCCACCAGCTTGCGGAGAGCAGGCCAGAAGCCCAGCCGCTCCAATTCGGCCGGCCGCAGAGCGAGGATGATGCGGCGCAGCTCCGCGATGGCCCGGCGCAGCTCCTCCTTGGTGGTCCTCAATTCCCCCTCCGCCTGGGCCGCATCGCGGTGCAGGAACTTGCGGGCCATATCGATCTTAAGCAAAAGGAAGGCCAAATCTTGAGTCACCCCATCGTGGATGTCACGAGCGATCCGGCCGCGCTCCTCCAAAATGGCCGCCTCCCGTTCCTTCCGATCGGTGATGTCGCGTATGACGGCCACATAGCCTGCGACCCGGCCGGCCTCGTTGTGCAGGGCGGTCCGGGTGATATCCACCTTCACCCGGCGGCCGTCTCGAGTCAGCCGCTCCGTCTCGAAGTTGCGCACGAAGCCGTGGCGATCGGCTTCCCGACGCAAATGCTCCAATTCGCCCTGGGCGATAAGCTCGGGCGGCACGATGCGATGGAAGGCCTGCCCCATCATCTCCTGGTCAGAGTAGCCGAAGATCAACTCGGCGCCGCGGTTCCAGGAGCGGATCCGGTCGTGCGGGTCGAAGCTGATGATGGCGTCGGCGCTGGCGGTGGTGATGCTGGCCAGGTAGCGCTCCTGCTCGCGCATGATGCGGATGGCCTCCTCCCGCTCCGCCAAGGAGCGGCCGATCCAAGACAGGACTGTCCACATGATGGCCGGCCCCACCAGGCCGAAAAGGAGAAACTCCAGGGCCAGGTGCGCGCTCCGGCCCCAGGAGCGATCCACCGGCTCCAGGACCAGGACCTGGTACAGCCCCACCCCGATGGCGATGGCTACCGGGACGACCCAGCGCAAAAGCATGACGCGCTGGCTGATGCTTATCGAGGACACGACCGCCTCCACATCGATTATAGGCTGATCCAAGAAGACTGTCCATTCATGACGGCCCTTGGTGGTCAGTCCGCCAGGACGCATCCGTCAGAACGTACCGTGCACATCGCGGCACGCCCGTGAATGTGCTATACTCGCATCGATGTCTATCGCGGAGGGATCGAGGCTTAATCAGCAATGAGCGAAATTAATCGACGTGGCCCGGTGGTGGCCTTGGATGTGGGAGGCACCAAGCTGCGCGCGGCGCTGGTCGACCGTCAAGGGCGCATCCTGCACCGCGACGAGGTTTCTACCTTGGCTCAGGAGGGGCCTGAGGCGGTGATCGGCCGCATGGAGGCACTGATCCGCCACCTGACCGAAGATCGCGAGTATGGCTCTATTGGCATCGCCATGCCCGGCCCCCTGAATCCCCGGGAGGGGATCGTCTACGAAACCCCCAACCTGCCCGGCTGGCACAACGTGCCGCTGGCCGCGCGCATCGCCAAGGCCTTTGAAACGCCAGTGCGCCTGGATAACGACGCCAACTTGGCCGCGCTGGGCGAGCATCGCTTCGGGGCGGGTCGGGGCGCGGAGGAGATGGTCTACATCACCGTGAGCACCGGCATCGGCGGGGGGATCATCACCCGCGGCGAACTCCTCTACGGGTGGCGCGGCTCAGCCGCCGAGGTGGGGCACATGGTGATCGAGCCCTCTGGGCCGCGTTGCGGCTGTGGAAACCGGGGCTGCCTGGAGGCGCTGGCCTCAGGCACCGCCATCGCCCGCGAGGCAATAGAACGTATCCAGGCTGGAGCGGTGAGCGCGATTTTGGATTTGGCTGATGGCGAGGTGGGATCCGTCACCGGAAAGACGGTGACCGAGGCCGCCGCCCAGGGCGATCACCTGGCCCAGGAGATCTTGGAGCAGGCCAGCTACTATCTGGGGATCGGCATCGCCACGTTGCTCAACCTGCTCAATCCTCAACTGATTATTTTAGGCGGAGGGGTAGCCTTATCGGGGCGCCTGCCCGACGAGCCCATGTGGCGCGCCATTCAGGAGCACGCCCTGCCTTCGATCAGGCGTGGCGTGGAGATCAAATACGCCGCTCTGGGCGATGACGCCGGACTGCTGGGCGCCTCGGTGATCGCCTTCGAGGAGTTGGAGCGCTCTCGCACAAAGGTTTGATGTGGGCGGTGGATTCATCGAATAGCTTTCGCCCGTGTTGATCGCGCCCCTCAACCCACCCCGCTGATCTCGGCCTGTCCTCTGTGACTTTTCCCCATCACGTTTCCCATCGAACTCGATCGCGCTGCAAAAACTCGGCCACCCGCTCTCGAATCGCGGGATAGGTGTCCTGGGCCACATCGAACCAGACAATGGAGGGATCGTCCAGGCGAAACCATTTGTACTGTTGGCGCACGAACCGGCGCGTCTCCGCCTTGATGCTTCGAACAGCAGTTGACAGATCGACTTCCCCTCGCAGATAGGCACCCAATTGTTTATAACCCAGTCCGGACATAGCGGGCAGCTCCCAATTATAGCCTTGCTCGAATAAGCGGCGTACCTCGTCGATAAGCCCTTGAGATAGCATCCGCTCCACCCGCTCGTCGATGCGCTGGTAGAGCTGGCGCCGCTCCATGGTGAGCCCGATCTTGAGGAGGCGATAAGAGGGGGGCCGCCGCTCTTGCCACTCGGAGATGGGCCGCCCGGTGGCATGGTAAACTTCCAGCGCGCGCACCACCCGACGCACATTGTGCATGTCGATTTTCGCCGCCGCCCGCGGATCGACCTGGGCCAGGCGAGCATGCAGCCGGGCTGGACCGCTGAGCTCAGCCTCGGCCAAGAGCTGGGTGCGCAATTCGGAGCGCGGCGCGACGGCGGGAATGGCGAAGCCCTCCAACACTGCTTTGACGTAGAGACCGCTGCCGCCGACCAAGAAAGGAACCTTATCTCGAGCCAGGATGTCTTCGATGGCGCAGTAAGCCGCCTCTTGATACTGGGCCAGGGTGAAGTTCTGGTCGGGCTCAACGATATCGATCAGATGATGCGGGACCAGGCGGCGCTCCTCAGGGCTGGGCTTGGCGGTGCCGATGTCCATACCCCGATAGATTTGCCGCGAATCGGCGGAGACGATCTCCCCTTCGAACTCGCGGGCCAGGTGGATAGCCAGGGCGGTCTTCCCCATCGCCGTCGGTCCCAGGATGGCGATGAGGGGTTTGCCTTGGGGACGATCAGCCATCGTCGGAACGCGCTGGTCGACAGGCGGCTTGTCGCGGAGAGCAGGCATTTATCATCTCAACTCGATGGCGTTCACGATGTGGCGGATGGACCGTCGTCCATTGGGATCGAACTCGATGGCCACCACGTCGATGCGCCAGGGGCCTGCTGTATCGCCGCGCTCTTCAAGATAAGTCTGGGCGGCCTCGATCAGGTGTTGGGTTTTGGCCGGCGTGATAGACTCCTCGGGCGTGCCGTAGGAGCGGCCCCGCCGCGTGCGCACCTCGACGAAGACGGTGGCGTCGCCCTGGCGCGCGATGAGATCGATCTCGCCCGCGGCGCTGCGATAGTTTCGGGCGAGAATCTCGTAGCCCTTGCCTCCCAGAAAAGCAGCGGCGATCTCCTCACCGCGCTGCCCCAGAATCTTCTTGCCCTTGGACTTCACCATCCCCAGCGACGCTTTCTTGTGGCGTCAGGTGTTACCACCTGACGCATCCTTTGCATTATCCGCATGTGGCACAAAGACCAGGCCCTCTACACCTGGGGAGAGGGATAGGGTGAGGGGTGTTCTTTGTAGCGTCG
>JACPWV010000020.1 GCA_016196905.1 Chloroflexota bacterium
CCGGCAGGTGATGGGGGAGTTCGCCACGCGCGACGCCTTGGTGATCGTGGCCGACACTAAAGGCCGCGCCCGCCGCTTTACTCTGAATCAACTGCTTCCCACCCGCTTCAGCGCGGCTCACTTGAGGCGATCCCGAAAACGATGAACGCTCATTGCAGGGCCCTGCTCGGAATGATATAATGTCTAAAATGTCGCCAGAGCGGGGGCGGAGATGAGCAGCGAGGGGCCCGGCGTGGGTTCTTCCCTCGACGCTGAGGCCCAGGATCAAGGCCTCAATCTCAAGATGCGCGAGGTGCGCCGGATGACCGATGCCAAGGGCTTCAGCGCCGAGCAAGAGCGCATCTGGGAGATGCTGGCCCTCATCCACAGCGAGGTCGCCGAGGCCACCGACGCGCACAAGAAAGGCCAGCCCTTGGAGGAGGTGGGCGAGGAGCTGATCGATGCCCTCATCCGGCTGCTGCATCTCCTCTCGGTCCTCAACTTGGATGCCGAGGCGCTGTATCAAAAGAAGATGGCCAAGAACTGGGAACGGCCGTACAAGTACGGCACCCTGCGGGGCGGTTAGAGATTAGCGAGACCAACCAGCAAGCGAGCTAGGCGGATGATCGAATCTTTCGCGCGTATCATCATCAGAGCTACCGATGAGCCGATAGGCGATCATCGTTTATATGTCATTTTCATCTCGACAAGATCGGCACCCGGGTTGCCAAGCACAGTCAGCAGCAAGACGATTCGTCATAAGCCATAGACTATCCCCATGAATCGCGAGCGACTTTATCGGGCCGAAGGTATTGTGATACGCCGTAGCGATTTCGGCGAGGCGGATCGCATTTTGACTCTGTTCACCCGCGGTCAGGGAAAGCTGCGGGTGTTGGCCAAAGGGATTAAGAAAACCAAGAGCCGCAAGAGTGGGCACCTGGAGCTATTCATCCACGCTCAGTTGCTCATCGCTCGCGGCCGTTCCATGGACATCGTCACCCAGGCGGAGGCGATCCAAGTCTTCCTACCCTTGCGCAGTGACCTGCGGCGCACAGCCTACGCTTACTACGTGGCCGAGCTCATCGATAAATTCACCGAGGAGGGCACCGAAAGCCCCGGCCTCTTCGAACTGTTGCTGGACACGCTGAAGCAGTTGGCGGAGAACCCGCAGCTGGAGACGATCGCGCATTATTTCGAGCTGCACCTCCTGGATAGCCTGGGGTACCGCCCTGAGCTGTATCGTTGTGTAAATTGCGGGCGACCCATCGAGGAGGGCTCTTTCAGCGCCAGCGGAGGCGGCTTGGTCGGTCCCGAGTGCGCCTCTGTTCTAGGCGAGTATCGCCCAGGCCGACGGATATCAGCCGGGGCGCTGGCCGCCTTGCGACTGCTTTTGGCCTCCAGCTACGCCATCTGCGCCAGCCTGAACCCCACGCCCGAGGAGAGGCGCGATATGGAAACAGCCCTCTCTGACACTCTGGCTTACTTGCTGGAAGGGGAGCTCAAATCGCTTTCGCTGCTAACAGCTCTCCGTCGAGAAACCCTTTCAGCCTCCGTCGAATCACCCCAGTCGCTTCGGGTTAAGTAAAATGGCGAAGGCCGAGAAAGTTCTCGAGAAGACCGAGGTCCAAGCCCAAGCGCCTAGCCACGATCTGCGCGACATGGAGACGCTGGTCTCCCTGTGCAAGCGGCGCGGCTTCCTTTTCCAGTCCAGCGAGATCTATGGCGGGATTGGCGGCTTTTGGGACTACGGCCCCCTGGGCGTGGAGCTGAAGAACAATATCAAGCGCGCCTGGTGGCGGGCGGTGGTCCAAGAGCGGGACGATATGGTGGGGCTGGATGCCGCCATCATCATGAACCCCGCGGTGTGGCGAGCCAGCGGCCATGTGAGTGAGTTCACCGACCCGCTGATCGATTGCAAGAATTGCAAGCGGCGCTGGAAGGCCGACGATATCACCAACAACACCTGCCCTAACTGTGGAGCGGTCGATCAATTCACCGAGGTGCGCCGGTTCAACGCAAAGCTTTCCGAAACGAGATCACCCCCGGCGATTTCATCTTCCGCGACCGCGAGTTCGAGCAGATGGAGATCGAGTTTTTCGTGCAGCCGGGCGCCGATGAGGAATGGCATCGCCACTGGATCGCGGAACGGTTTCGCTGGTACACCGAGGTGCTAGGGCTACGGCCTGAGAACCTCCGAACACGCGAGTTGCCTCAGAGCGAACTGGCCCACTATTCCAAAGCCACCACCGAGATCGAATATCACTTCCCCAGCAAAGGCTGGGCAGAGATCGAGGGAATCGCCAACCGCACCGATTACGACCTGCGCCAGCACAGCCGTGAGAGCGGTAAAGAATTGACCTACTTCGACGAAGAAAACAACGAGCATGTGACTCCCTTCGTGATCGAGCCCTCGGTGGGCGTCGATCGTTTGGTACTGGTCTGCCTCATCGATGCCTATCACGAGGAGGAAGTCAGGGGGGAGAAGCGGGTGGTGTTGAAGCTCCGTCCGGAGCTGGCCCCCTACAAGGTGGCGATCTTTCCCCTGCTGCGCAACCGGCCCGAGCTGGTGGCGCTGGCCAAAGGGATCGCCAACTCCCTGCGTCCGCAGGTGACGGTGTGGTACGACGATACCGCCTCCATCGGTCGGCTCTACCGCCGCCAGGACGAGATCGGCACACCCTATTGCATCACCGTTGACGTGGATACTTTGGACGACAACGCGGTGACCATTCGCGACCGGGACAGCATGGAGCAAATTCGCATTCCCATCGCTCAGGTGGTGGATTGGTTCCGCGCCAAGCTCCCGCGCGGATGAACACTGTGTAGAGGTGAGCACGACCCGTGGCCAAGCGTATGGCATCGACCAAAACCCGCTCGAAGTCCGCCAGAGGCGGGCCCCGCGCCAAGAAGTGGGTCTATCCCCTCGAAGAGGGCTCCGCCCAGATGCGCGACCTGTTGGGCGGCAAGGGGGCGGGGATGGCGGAGATGGCCCGCATCGGCATGCCGGTCCCGCCCGGCTTCACCATCACCACCGAGGCCTGCAACGCCTACTACGCCGCGGGCCAGCGTTTCCCCGAGGGCATGTGGGAGCAGACGGTGGCCGCGCTGCAGGAGATCGAGCGCAAGACCGGCAAGAGTTTCGGCGACCCACGCGATCCCTTACTGGTCTCGGTGCGCTCCGGCGCCAAATTTTCCATGCCGGGGATGATGGACACGGTGCTCAACCTGGGACTCAATGAGGAGACTCTTCAGGGTCTGATCGAGCTGACCGGTAACGAGCGTTTCGGCGGGGATGCCTATCGCCGCCTGCTGCAGATGTTCGGCAAGATCGTCCTGGATATCCCCGGTGAGAAGTTCGAGCAGGTGATCGAGGAGCGCAAGCGCCTCAAGGGGGTGCAGGCGGACACCGACCTAGACGCTGCTGACTTGAAGGCCATTGCCGAAGCGTTCAAAGCCATCCTGCGTCGCGAAAAGGGAACGGTCTTTCCTCAGGACCCTTACACCCAACTGGAGATGGCCATCCGGGCGGTGTTCGATTCTTGGTTCGGCAAGCGAGCGGTGGACTATCGCAACTTCCACGGCATCCCCCACGATTTGGGCACCGCGGCCAACGTGGTAACCATGATCTTCGGCAACCTGGGCCAAGACTCCGGGACCGGCGTGGCCTTCACCCGCGACCCGGCCACCGGCGAGAAGGTACTGTTCGGCGAGTACCTGCTGAATGCCCAAGGCGAGGACGTGGTGGCCGGCATCCGCACTCCACTCCCCATCCAGGAGCTGGCCCGCGAGATGCCCAGCGTCTATCAGGAGTTCGAGGGGATCTGTCGGAAGTTGGAGCAGCACTACCGGGATATGCAGGATGTGGAGTTCACCATCGAGCGCGGCAGGCTGTGGATGCTGCAGACCCGCACCGGGAAGCGCACTGCCCAGGCTGCGGTCAAGATCGCGGTGGACATGGCCAACGAAAAACTGATTGCCCACAAAGAAGCCGTCCTGCGGGTGGAGCCGGAGCAGATCGATCTCCTTTTGCACCCCCGCTTCGATGCCCAAGCCAAGCTGGCCGCCGCGGAGGAAGGGCGCCTTTTGGCCAAGGGCTTGAACGCCTCGCCCGGTGCGGCGGTGGGGCAAGCGGCCTTCGATGCCGACACCGCCCAGGCCTGGGGTGTCCAGGGCAAAGCGGTCATTTTGGTCCGCCCCGAGACGAATCCCGATGACGTGCATGGCATGCTGGTAGCCCAGGGCATTTTAACCTCGCGCGGCGGGGCCACCAGCCACGCCGCGGTGGTGGCCCGCGGCTTGGGCAAGCCGTGTGTGGCTGGGGTGGAGGCCTTGCAGATCGACCTGGAGGGACGCGCCTTCTCAGCCAACGGCCAGATCGTGCGCGAGGGTGAATTCCTCTCCATCGATGGGGGCAGCGGCGAGGTCTTCCTGGGCCAGATCCCCACCACCCAACCTCGTTTCGAAGACGAAAAAGATCTCCAAACGCTGCTGAGCTGGGCCGATCAGTTCCGCCGGCTGGGGGTGTGGGCCAACGCCGATTATCCCCGGGATGCCCAG
>JACPWV010000128.1 GCA_016196905.1 Chloroflexota bacterium
GCCAGCCGGGCCATCTCTTGCAGCAACGTCCGCGCGATCTTCACCGGGACGGGCTCCAGAAAGACCCACAGGTGCCCGCCGCGCCGCGAGGCCTCCAGATGTGCGGCCACATCCCACTCGCGGAGAGTGAGCGCGGCCTTCTGCAGTTGCTTGAGGCCATCCTCGGCATCCGTGTCCAGGCAAGCCCAGCGGGTGGTCCCGGCTTGGCTGGGGGCATACAGCCCCAGCGTGAAGTCGCCCTGAAAATGGTGGAGGAAGTGCCACCCAGTGAGGGGCTTGCGCACCAGAAAATAACGTCCATCGGGACTTTGGCGCGCATAGAAATCGTTGCGATTCACGAACAGCCGCTGATAGGCTCGCACCAAAGGCCGCAACCGCGCTAAAAGCTCATCCTTTTTCAAACCTGCCATTCCTGCCACCCTCTTGCCGTGCGAAGTCGGACACTACAGAAGCGGGTTCTTTTGCAGGTACGACACATCACGCACGACCACTGTTTCGGGAACAAAACGAATGAACAGGTTGTCGGGGTCTCCGAGCGACTCGATGAACCGCGGGTCCCAGTATTCTTCTCGCTCTCCTAGGTATCGACGCAAAAGCCGTTTTGCTCGGTCTCGATCAAAGCGTTCGACAAAAGCCTTTCCACGAAACCCTAAGTGCTGAACGAGCCCGCGCATTGGGTCGAAGTCCACAATACCCATAGCGCAGCGTGGCTCATGTTCAATGCGTGCGGGGAAGGTATCAGTCCTGCGGTTTCCGATGATCCAGAGCGCGCCATCTTCCCATAGGAACCAGACTGGTGACTCGCGCGGTCCATGCTCAGAGGCGGTGGCGAGGTGCGCGAAGAGAGGCCGTGAAAGAAATTCTTCCAGATCAACGCTTCTTTCCCGGTCGCGAATGATTTTCATCGCTTATGCCACACCGACCATTCTATCTTCGCCCGACACGGTAAAGAAAGTCTCTAACGATCACGAGTTGGCGTTCTTTTGAGAAAAGCTTACTCCACCTACTCCGACCTAACCCTCTCCCACACCACCTGTACGGCCTGATAAACCTCCTCCTCACTCACTCTCAAGATGGCCGTCATATCCCGGTTCCGGGGATTCCCGCTGCGCGGCAACGGCCCACTCGGTCCATGCCCCAGGGCGATGCTTCTAGGGTCCAGCGGGCCATAGACCCGCGGGTCCGAGGGACCGAAGATGGCCACCACCGGCGTCCCCACCGCCACCGCCAAATGCATGGCCCCGGTGTCGTTGGCGATGGCCAGGTCGCAGATTTCCAGCACCGCCCCCGTCTCTCCCCAACTCAACTGGCCGGTGGGATCCAGAGGCGGGTGATGCATGGCTCGCGCCAGCTCGTTTGCGATGGGCTCAGCCCCCCGCCCACCGATGATCACCACGCGCGCCTTTAGTTCTTCCACGGAGCGATCGCCCACCCGCGCGAAGCGCTCGGGCGGCCAACGCTTCCCCATCGTTCGCCCCCCCGGGTTCACCCCTCCGCCGGGAATCAGTGCGATGAGCGGTCGAACCCCACTTAGCGGGGCCAGCCACTCCCGCGCGCGGGCTCGATCCACTTCAGTGGGATAGTACTCCAGGCGTGGTGCGCGGACGGAGAGGCCGATCGCGCGCGCGGTGTCGAGATAGAGGTCGGCCTCGTGCTTGACCCCCCGCACGGGGACGCGCAGGGTCAGGGAGAAACCGCGCCCCCCCGAGTCCAGCCCCACCCGCTGGGCGGTGCCCGCCCAAAAAGGCAGCAGCGAGATCAGCGGCGATCGATCCAGGACGAAGCAGACCTGGTAGCCCCTCTCTCGAATCCGCTGGACCAAACTCCAGTATTCTCTATACCCATAGCCCCCCGACCCTACCCGGCCGCAATCGAGGAGGCCGTTGAGACGGGGATTGCTCTCGACCATCGCCTGGGCCCAGGGTCCTACGGCGAAGTCGATGTGCGCTTCGGGATACTGCTTACGCAGTGCGGCCACCAACGGCGTGGCCAGCAGCACATCCCCCACGCAACAGGGTTTGAGGATCAAGATCGAGCGCGGGTCTTTGGGGAAGGGCGAGGCCCGGCGGAGTGCGAACAGGAGGGAGAGCATCCGGGAGGCCGCACCGATGGCAGCATCCCGCACTTTTGGGCCCGGAGGCCTGGGGGCGTTCATCGTTTGTGCGTTCCCTCCTAGGAGCGCCATACTTCCGAAGGACGTCGAGCCCCTACATCATACATAAAAATCGGGAACGAGAGGAGCTCTCGTTCCCGAATTCACTGGTTGGGGGGCTTAGCGCTTGGTGCGTGAACGCGATCCGCGCAAACGCGGCGGCACTCCGCCGCGGTAGCTGGGGGCCAGGATGGCGTAGACGGTGCACAGGGAGATGTCCAACATGCGCGAGGCCAGGCGCGGATCGGCCTCCTCCAGGGCCTCGCGCATGGTAATCACCGTGGGCAATTTGGCGGCGTAGCGATAATTGAACAGCTGGTAGAGCTTCTCCAGGGCCCAAGGGGTAGCGCTGCGCGTCTCCAGGTCATCCAGCACCAGGAAGGGCGAGCTGCGCACCTCCTCAAACAATTTGTCTGAAGAGATAGGGCTATTCGGATTGAAGGCTGCGCGTAGGTGGTCGAGGAAATCGGGCACCACCACGAAGTGGACGGTGTGGCCCTGTGCCTTGCGATGGTTGGCGATGGAGGCCGCCAGGTGGGTCTTCCCACAGCCGTACTCGCCGGTGAATACTAACCAGCCCTCCGGGTCCTCCGCGTATCCCTGGGCGATGCTCAGCGCGCTCTTCAGATTGCGTTCCTCCTCCGGGGGCAGCTCGCCCCGGCGCAGATCGAACTTCTCAAAGGTTTTATCGGCGTATAAGTTCAGGGTGCTCAGCTCATCCGAGCGGTCCACGCCGCTGGCCCGAAAATCGCCGGCCATGATGTGATAGACCTGGCACAGCCCCGCATCGGTCATGCGCGAGACCAGCCGCCGATCCAGGTCTTCCAGGCGGTAATTGGTAGTGATGACGCTGGGCAAGCGGGCGTTATAACGATAATTGACGATCTGGTAGAGCTTCTCCTGGGCCCAGGGGGTGGCGCTGTGGGTGCCCAGGTCGTCTAGGATGAGCAGTGGCGCGGTGCGCACCTCCTCGAAGCGCTGATCGTAGTCGATCTCGCTGTCTGGGCTGAAGGCCGCCCGCAGATGGTCGAGAAGGTCGGGGACGGTAACGAACAGCGTGGGCTGGCCGCGCTCCACCCGCTGGTTGGCGATGGCTGCCGCCAAATGGGTCTTCCCGCAGCCGTACCCGCCGATCAGGATCAGCCAGCCCTGGGGATCCTCGGCGTAGCGCTGGGCCAGCTCATAGGCTCGGCGCAGGTTCTCGCGCTGGCGCGGCGCCAGTGCATAGCCCTCCGGGTGGAAGGTCCCGAAGGTCATGTGGGCCAGCAGCTCCAGATTGGAGGTGCGCCGTAGTTCCTCCAGCCGCGCCTGTCGATGCTCCTCCACCTTGCACTGACAGGGGAAGACGCGGCCGAAGTCGGGATGCCCGGGCTCGACCTCGCGGCGCAGATAGCCGACGCCCCCGCAGATCTTGCAGGGCTCAGCGGTGCTTGATGTACTCGGCGTATTTGCCGCGGATGTATCGATATCGAGCTTCTTGAGAGCCTGGCTCAGCCGCTCGATCTCCTTTACCCTCCTGGGTCCAGCGCTCCAGGATGCGCTGGATGTAGCGCCAGCGGCGCACGTTCCGCTGGGCGGCGATCATGAAAGCCTCCTCGATCCACTCGCGCGGGTAGAGCCGCTCCGCCTCCCGCAGCTCCTCGGCGATCAGCGGCTGCAAGAGGCCGATGTTCTGCTCGTACAGGCTAAAAATGTTGGGACGCTCGACCTCTACGGACTGCTGGATCCCCCCCACGCTCAAATCACCCTGCGCGATCTTCTTCACCGCCTGGCGCGAGTCAGCGTCGTTCAAAAGGTACCCGCTCTGTCCACCTGCGCTGACCCTCAGCAAAGTTCCACGGGCGACGGCCCGTTCCAACCCCTCCTTCAGCACATCCTCGGCCGCGCGGCCGGTCCCGCCCGAGGCGGAGAGGCTGCTCAAGAGCGGCGCGCTGCCCAGCAACTCGTCCAAAAAAACCGCGCGAGCAACGCCCTTGGGGGGCGATCTCCCCGGCCTGACCCTCGCTCCGGGCTGGTTGCGGGCCGGGGAGGGCTGGAGACCCCCCAGCAGCCACAGCACATACAGGGTGACCTTCAACTCCGCCAGGTCATCGATGGCCGGTAGAAGCTGGGTGAAGAAGGCGTGGGGAAGGGGGGTGAACTCCCCCTCCCGGGAACGGTCAAAGCCGAGGAAGGGCTTCATCCGGCCTCGAGCCTCTGCGTCTCGGCGTTGACGAACTTGGTCAAGCGCTGCAGGAAGACCAGCTGGACCTGGCCCGTGGGGCCGTTGCGGTGCTTAGCCACCAGCACATCGGCCACATCCGCGGGGGCGGTCTCCCCCTCACGGTAGATGAAGATCACCACATCCGCATCCTGCTCAATCGAACCGCTTTCTCTCAGATCGGACAAGATCGGGCGCTTATCGTGGCGCAGCTCCACCGCCCGGGAGAGCTGGGAGACGGCGATGACCGGCACCCGCAGCTCGCGGGCTAGGGCCTTGAGTTGCCGAGAGATGTAGGAGACCTCCTGCACGCGGTTCTCGGCGCGGATCCCTGCCCGCATCAACTGCAGATAATCGACGATGATCAAGGCCAGTTTGTGCTCGGCGTGCATTCGGCGCGCCTTGGCCCGCAGCTCCATAGGGCTGATGCCGGGCACATCATCGATGAAGACGTTCAGCTCGGAGAGCTGCCCCATGGCAGCGAAGACTTTCTCCAGCTCGCGCTCGTCCAACCTTCCGGTGCGCAGCCGCTGCGACTCGATGTTGGTGGAGCCGGAGATGAGGCGTTGGACCACCTGCTCGGAGGGCATCTCCAGGCTGAAGATGGCGATGCCCTCCTGGGTCTGGCGGGCCACGTTGTGCGCCAGGCTAAGGCACAACGAACTCTTGCCCATTCCGGGCCGCCCGGCCACGATGATCAGATCGGCCGTCTGCAATCCGCCCAGCAATTTGTCCAAGTCGACGAACCCGGTGGGCAGACCCAGGGTGCTGCCGCGGTGCTGATACAAGAATTCGATGCGATCGTAGTAGGCATCCAAGACGTGCTGGATGGGCACCAGGTCGCGCTCCACCCGCTGGGCGGCCACCCCAAAGATGATCTGCTCGGCCCGGTCGATGATCTCGTCGACTTCCTCGGCCTCCGAGTAAGCCAGGGAAGCGATCTCCCCCGCGGCGTTGATCAGACGCCGCAACACCGCCACCCGCTCCACGATCCGCCCGTAGTGCTCCACGTAGAGGGGGCTGGGCACGGCGCTGGCCAGAGAGGCCAAGTAGGCCGGGCCACCCACCTGCTCCAGCTGGCCGCGCCGTTCGAGCTCGTCGTTGAGGGTGACCAGGTCGGCCGGCTGGCGCCGTTCGTGCAAGTCTAGGACGGCTTGGTAGATGGTTTGATGGGACTCGCGGTAAAAGTCGGTGGGGCGCAGAAAGGGGGAAACCTTGATCACCGCATCGGCGTCGATGAGCAGGCTGCCCAGCACTGATTGCTCGGCCTCGATATTCTGCGGCGGCAAGCGGCTGAGGGCCATCTCACTCTTCGCCCAAACCTTTCAGGTCCAGACCTTCGATGAGATCCTTGAAGGGGGCCAGCTTCTCTTCCTCCTCCTCGGTCACCTCCTCCCGCTCCTCACTGGGGACGATGCCCGCCTTGTCCATGACCGATTCGGCCACGAAGATGGGCACCTTGACCCGCACCGCCAAGGCGATGGCGTCCGAGGGACGGGAGTCGATCTCCACGCGGCGGCCATTGACCTCAACGACGATCTGGGCGAAGAAGGTATCATCGCGCAGATCGCTCACCAGGATGTGGGCGATGGAAGCCTTGAGGCCCTCGATGACCGAGCGCAGCAGATCGTGGGTAAGGGGCCGGGACATCTCGATGGATTGCAGGCCGATGGTGATGGCATCCGCCTCGAAGGGTCCGATCCAAATGGGGAGGTAGCGCTCGGTGCCCTCCTCCTTGAGGACGACCACGCGGTGTTGGGAGATCAAACTCACCTTGATGCTATCGACGCTCACTCGAATCATGAGGAGGCCTCCTTCCCATCAGCGGCTGGCAACGGCGGGATACCGGCCAGGCGAAATTATACCACAAATCCTCAGCCGACTTCAAAGCCCTCGTGACAAACCCTGGCGGGGGTGCTATAATTGGACCTCTTAAAAACCAAGGAGAAGGACTCGTCCATGAACGCCGAGAGCTTGTTGCAGCTTCTGCTGGTCGTGCTGGGCTTCTACATCCTGGCCTTTTGGATGAGCCTGGTCATCTGGACCTATCGCGACATCAACGCCCGCACCAGGGACACCTACACCCGAGCCTTGGCGGTGAGTTTGGTGGCCGCTTTCAACGTTCTTGGCCTCTTCCTCTACTTCATCCTGCGGCCTAAGGAAACCATCGCCGAGGCTTACGAGCGAGCCTTGGAGGAGGAGGCTCTGCTGCGTGATTTGGAGACGCGGGACGCCTGCCCCGTGTGCAGACAGTCGGTGCACGCCGATTATTTGCAGTGCCCCAACTGCCACACCCAGCTCAAGAAGTCCTGCGCCCACTGCCACCGCCTGCTGGAACTGTCCTGGACGCTCTGCCCCTACTGCGGCGCCCGCGCCCCCCAGGTCTCCGCCCCCGCCGCTCTGCCGCGCGAGGAGATCCCGGAGCGGGCCCCCCTCCCCCGCCCACGCTAGTCTCTCCTCTTGTCGATGATGGCCGAAGGGATTCGTCGATCTCGTCGGCCTTTTTTAACGCATCGACTCACCCGATTGAGTCAAAGGTTGAGCCCTTCAGGTCGCCGTCGAGAGAACACCACTGGATAACTCGATTAAACGACGTGTCGATTGATTGACCGCCTGCCCCTCACCCGCCTCAGGCGGGTTTGGTTGCTCTATCTAATCCGCCTCAGGCGGGCTCCCCCACCACGTGGACCTTGATCATGTTGGTATGCCCGGGGAGGCCGTGCGGCACCCCCGCGGTGATGACCAGAATATCCCCCGCGCGGGCGATGCCCCGCTGCTGAACCGCCTGCACTGAATGCGCGATGAGCTCGTCGGTGTTGGCCGGACGCTCCACCAGCAGCGGCTCCACCCCCCACACCAAAGCCAGTCGCCGATAAGTCCCCTCCCTGGAGGTGACGGCCAGAATCGGCGTGGCCGGGCGGTGGCGGGCCACCATACGCGCGGTATAGCCAGAGGAGGTGGTGGTGAGGATGACCTTGGCCGCCAACTCCTGGGCCATGCGGCAGCAGGCCTGGCTCACCGCGTCGGTCACTCCCTCCCCGCCCGAAGGCGGGCTGGGCCATTCGCGATAAGCGAGATGCCTCTCGGCGGCAACGGCGATCTCCGCCATGACCCGGGCCGCCTCCAGTGGGTGGCGGCCCACCGCCGTCTCTCCGGAGAGCATGACCGCGTCCGTCCCATCCAGGATGGCGTTGGCCACCTCGCTGGCCTCGGCGCGCGTGGGCCGCGGCCGCTCCAGCATCGACTCCAGCATCTGGGTCGCGGTGATGACCGGGATAGCGGCGCGATTGGCACGGCGGATGAGCTCCTTCTGAACCAGGGCGAACTCCAGATCACGAAGGTCCTTTTCGGTCAGTGGGTCGATTCCTAGATCGATCCCCGGCGCGGCGATCCCCTGCCGCGAGTGCACGAGCCCACCCGCCACCACCTCGGTTACTAACCGCTCTGGGCTCGCCTCAACCAGCTGCAGCTCGATCTGCCCATCGCCCAGCCATAGGCGCATCCCTTGTTGGGCGGCCACGAAGAATTCCGGGTGGGGGACCGAAATCTCTTGGGTATCGACACCCCGCAGATCGGGGACCAAAGTCAGTCGCTCGCCTTTGGCGAGCTTCAGCTCGCCGCCCGGCACCTCGCCCAAACGGATCTTGGGCCCCTGCAGGTCGCCCAGCAGTGCGATCAGCCGACCCTCCTCGTGGGCTAGCCGTCGTAAAAGCTCGATGCGCCGCGCGTGGATGGCATGATTCTCATGAGAGAAGTTGATGCGCGCGACATCCATCCCGGCGCGGATCAGGGCCCGCAGGGTCCCCTCATCCTCAGATGCCGGGCCGATGGTGCACACGATCTTGGTGCGCGGCATGTTTCGCCTCAGCAGTGTTGGCCGGTTTAGCTGGTACCGCCTCCAGGTTGTCGATGCCTTTGCATATCGAGGAAATCCGGACCTGACAAGACGTCCATCCTCCTAGAACCGACTCAGAAACTTTGCCTCCTGTTCGCGGTACTCGCGCGCCAGGCGGATCTCCTCTTGGCGGCGAGGGTAGCCTGCCGAAGCTGGCCCGCGATAGGCCTGGGCGAACCAGCCGGCGGTGAGGGCCATCCATTCCCCATAGGGCGTGGGGCGAAAATCGAGTTCGGCCTCGGCCCGAGCGATGTCCGGGACGATGCACGGGAATAGAGGCCGCGGGCCGTGGTAGGAGGGAAAGTCGGATAGAAATCCTCGCCCCTCGAAGAGGGGATGGGGTATCTCGACGATGCGCGGCGCGGCGCCCAGGCCGGCAGCAATGGACTCCACATGTTGGCGCAGGCTGACGATCTCCCGACTGGCCACGTTGTAGGCTTTTCCCAGGCAGCGCACGTTGCCCAAAACAGCGAGAAAGGCGCCCGCCAAATCTTCCGAGTAGACCTGGCGAAAGTGATAATCGCCGCGTGGCAGCAGGACCTCCCCGCCATCCAGAAGGCGCTGGATAAAATAGTAGGCGCGCAGGGTGGGGTCGGCCGGGCCGCTCACCACCGGCGGGCGGATGATGGTGAAGGGAAACCGGGGATGGGCCCGGCAGAGCACGCGCTCACCCGCGATCTTGCCCACGGCGTACCCATGCTGGAAGGTGCGTCGCCCCTCGAGGGCGGCGTGGGAGAGATCCGCTCGATCCTCGTACGCGGGCAAGGAATAGGCTTCAGCGTTTCATACACCGCCGCCGAAGAGGTCAACACGTAGTGCCCGATGCGGCCGGTGAAGGCGCGCAGTGCTGACTCGACATCGGCCGCCTCAAAGGCGATATTGTCGATGACCGCATCGAAGCGACGCTGGCCAAAAGTCGCCTCGAAGCGGCGCCGCTCGGTGCGCTCGCCGACGAGCCACTCCACGCCCTCGGGCAGCGGCGGCCGCTTGTGCCCCCGGGTGAAGAGGGTGATCTGATGCCCGGACTCGGCCAGCCGCCAGACGGTGCGAAAGCCGAAGAAGTTGGTGCCGCCCAGGATCAGGACGTTCATGCCAGCTCAATGCGTACCCTAACCTCGGCTGATCAGCTCGAACAGATAGGCCGCCTGGAAGTCAGATTTTCTCGCCCATAACCTTCCGACCTCGATTCGCATCCCCCACGGCTCACGTCCCAACTCCGATCTGATTTTGGCCCAGGCCGATTTGGCCTTTTGTTGGACTTGGAGCAGCAGCGCATCGTCTAGGACGAAGGGGAAAGCGGTGGAGGAGTTCAAGAGCAGAGGAAAGCCGAATTTGTCATAGGTCTGCATGCCCTGATCGGCCACATAAAGAAAAAGGCCTTTGGCGGTGGGATGGAGGAAAGCCAGCTTATACAAGTCGGCCAGCACCTCGCCGAATTGGATCGTCCTTTGACCACCTCGGGTAGGGCTGCGATGATATTTAATTTCGACGCAATGCGGTCGGGGTAGGGTTGCGAAATATAGGTCCACGCTGACCCCTTTTAAAGTGGCGTGCTCTTTCTCCAAGGTCAGGCTGTCCAAATCCACTCCTTGACGGATCAAGGAGTTGAAAAAATAATAGCGAACCGTGTCCTCAGTGGTTTCGACGCCTCGCTCCAGCCGGCGCCACAAAGCGTCAACAAAATCCTCAAAGGCACCTTCCCAGTTCACAGGCAGTTGCCTCCTCTCGGGTCGCGGCCCGACTTTCTACATCCCGAAGGCGTTCCGTCGGGGATCGCGGCGGCCCTTTTTCGATATTGAGACCCATCCGGATTTGAAATCGGCACAAGCCGGGTCATCGACGAAGGGGAAAGGCCGCTAGCCCCGCATAGCGAGCGCTGTCGTCCAGCTCTTCCTCGATGCGCAGCAGCTGGTTGTACTTGGCGGTGCGTTCGCCGCGGGCCGGCGCCCCAGTTTTGATCTGCCCGGTGTTGAGGGCCACCGCCAAGTCGGCAATGAAGGTGTCCTCGGTCTCTCCACTGCGGTGGGAAATAATTGACCCCCAGCCCGCCCCCTTGGCCATCTCCGCGGCGCGGATGGCCTCGCTCAAGGTGCCCACTTGGTTCACTTTGACCAACAGCGCGTTGGCCGCCCGCTCCTGGAGAGCTCGCTGGAGTCGCTCGATGTGGGTGACCAGGAGATCGTCGCCCACCAACTGCACGCGACCTCCCAATCGCGAGCTGAGGGCGCGCCAGCCGGCCCAATCCTCCTCAGACAGGCCGTCCTCGATGGAGAGCAGCGGATAGCGCTCGATCCAATCCGCGTAGAACTCGATGAGCTCCTCGGCGCTGAAGTCGCGTTCCTCGCGCGCGAAGATATATTTGCCGTCGCGATAGAGCTGGCTGGCGGCGGCATCGATCCCCAGATAGATGTCCCGCCCCGCTTTATAGCCTGCCTTTTCGATGGCCTTCAACAGCAGCTCCATGGCCTCCTGGTTGGAGCGCAGTGCGGGGGCGAAGCCGCCCTCATCGCCCACGTTGGTATTGAGCCCCCTCTTTTGCAGCACGCCCTTCAGGGCATAATAGGTCTCCACGCCCCAGCGCAGCGCTTCGCGAAAGCTGGGCGCGCCAGCGGGGATGATCATGAATTCCTGAAAATCGGTGGAATCGGCAGCGTGGGCGCCGCCGTTGAGGATGTTCATCAGGGGCACGGGCAACTGGGTCGCATCCACTCCGCCCAGGTAGCGATAGAGGGGCAGGCCCAACTCCTGGGCCGCCGCCTGGGCCACGGCCAAGGACACCCCCAGGATGGCGTTGGCCCCCAGGTTGGCTTTGTGGGGGGTGCCGTCCAGCTCGATGAGGCGCTGATCGATGCCCACCTGATCGATGACATCCGCATTGATCAGCTCGCCGGCGATGAGGGTGTTGATCTTCTCCACAGCTTGCAGAACGCCCTTACCTCCGAAGCGTTTCTGATCGCCGTCGCGCAGTTCCAGGGCCTCGAATTTTCCAGTGGAGGCGCCGGCGGGCACCGCCGCCCGGCCGGTAGTGCCGCCGATGAGGAGCACCTCCACCTCCAAGGTGGGGTTCCCTCGCGAATCGAGGATCTCTCGTGCCCTCACATCTTCGATCAAGGTGGACATGGCGCCGCTCCTTGACAGGTGGTTTGGGTAGGGGCAGGCCCCTGTGCCTGCCCATTCTCATGGGGATCTTCCCCACATGCTGTCGATGAGGTCGCTAGCGTCGAGTTTACGATAGGGCCCTTGCCTTCAGCAAGCGTGCCGCTCGCTCGCGGCGCCTAGCCAGCTCCGGCTCTTGGGCCACGCGCCACAGCGCGGCCATCTTCTCCTGGCGTGAACTGTCGGCGGCCTCCAGCAGATCCACCAGTCGGCCCATGCGGTCGAAGAAAGTGTAATGCCAATCGAAGAGGGCCGGGAGCTGGGCGTTGGCACCGTACTTTAGACAGTAAGACCGGAAGTGCTCGAAACTGACGTTTTGGACCCAGGCCGCCAGGTTGAGCCGCTGCATATCGAATTTGCGCGGCCGGGATATCAATTCCTTGAGGAAGATGCCGTAGAACGCATCCTGCTCTATGGGGAGTAAGCCCAGGTTCTCGAAGACCTGATATTCTTCGAGCAACGGGTCGGCTCGTCGCTGGTACTCCACCAGCAAGTCGATGTATTTTGGCATCTCGATACGAGCCAACTCGGGCAAGCGCTGGCTTAGAGGTGGAAAGTCGACCGGCCGCTGGCCGAGCGATTGACAAAGCTCGGCGGGCTGTGTACCCTTAGGGTCATGGTTAACCGCATGATCTACCTGGACCACGCCGCCACCACCCCCGTGGATCCCCGGGTGGTGGAGGCCATGCTGCCGTACTTTTCCCAGCACTACGGCAACCCTTCCAGCCTCTATCGTTGGGGGCAGGAGGGGCGCAGGGCTATCGACCAGGCCCGCTCCCGGATTGCCAAAATACTCAATTGTAGCCATAGCGAGATCATCTTCACCTCCGGCGGCACCGAGAGCGATAACCTGGCCATTCGCGGCGTCGCCTTCGCTCGCCACCACCAAGGCAACCACATCATCACCTCGCGCATCGAGCACCATGCCGTGGAGCGCACCTGCCAGCAGCGCGAGCGGGAATTCGGGTCCCAGGTCACCTATTTGCCGGTGGATCGCTATGGCCGCATCGATCCCGCCGACGTGGAGAGAGCCATTACTCCCCAGACCACCCTGATCAGCATCATGTACGCCAATAACGAGATGGGAACGATCCAGCCCATCGCCGAAATCGGGGAGATCGCCCGGCACCACTCGGTTGCCTTTCATACCGATGCGGTGCAGGCAGCCGGCTACCTCGACCTAGATGTGGAGGTGCTCAAGGTCGATCTGCTGTCGCTGTCGGGGCATAAATTCTACGGGCCCAAAGGGGTGGGCGTGCTCTACCTGCGTCGCGGGCTGAAGCTGTTGCCCACCCAGACCGGGGGCAGCCACGAGGACAACCGCCGGGCGGGGACGGAGAACGTGCCGGGCATCGTGGGCCTCGCGCTGGCGTTGGAATTGGCCCAGCAGGATCGCCAGGAGAAGGCGCGGCGGCTGATCACACTACGGGATCGGCTGATCCAAGGCATTCTGGAGCGGGTCTCCAAGGCCCAGCTCACCGGCCACCCCACCCAGCGCATGCCCAACAGCGCCAGCTTCGCCATCGACGGGGCGAGCGGGGAGAGCCTGCTGATGGCCCTGGACCTGGCCGGGATCTGCGCCTCCAGCGGCTCGGCCTGCACCTCCGGCTCGCTGGAGCCCTCCTATGTGCTCAAGGCGTGCGGGCTGCCGGATCGCCTGGCCGTCGGCGCCCTGCGCCTGACCCTGGGCCACGAGAATACCGAGGAAGAGATCGAATACACCTTGGAGACGCTGCCCGCCATCGTGGAACGACTGCGCGCCGTAGCCCCCGCCTACGCCTAGTCCAGGGAGCCGCAGCGCTCCTCGATACCATCCCCGATCCCGCCTGGAGGGGATCGGGTTTTTTAGGAGGGCCTATCGAGACGTGTTGTCCTTGCTTCGGCACTTTTCCCCGACACGGGTCGAATGCTGAGCATCCTCATGATGCGAGACAAAGTTAATATGACCCGATCGATGATCGCCCCCATCAGAAAGGAGGATCGAAAATGCAATTTCAATATCGTCGCCTGCCCACCCCTAGTCTGCGCCTCCCCTTGGGCGGGGTTGGCCTCGTCGTGCTGGCTGTGCTGGCCCTGGTCACCGTGGCCAACGCGGCCACCCAGATCCGCTACGGCACGGTGGGGGTGGTGGTGCGCTTCGGGGGGACCACCGGCCAGGTGTTCCAGCCGGGGCTGAACTGGAAGCTACCCTTCATCGACAGCGTGCTGACTTATCGCACGCAGAAGATCATCTACGAGGCCTCCGACGAGCCCCAAGCCTCGCGGGCCGATTACACCGATCTGTCGGTGGATACCGTCACCAAGGACGGCCAGCGTATCACCGTCAACTACACGGTGCGCTTCTCCATCGATCCGGCGCAAGCCATCTGGGTCGCCCAGAATCTGGGCACCGAGGCGGAGGTGGTGGAGAAGATCGTCAAGACCGATTCCCGCATCTGGGCGCGCAACGTGCCCAAAGAGTTCGCCGCCTCAGACCTGTACACCGGGAATATCCAGATCGTGCAGGATCGCGTCTTTGAGATCCTGGATCCTATTTTCAGAGAGAACGGGTTGAGCCTAGACGAGGTGGGCTTGCGCAGCATCACCTTCACCGAGGAGTACGCGCTGGCCATCGAGCAGAAGCAGATCGCCTTGGAGCAGGTGACCACCGAGCTCTACCGGGCCGAGCAGGAGGTGAATCGCAAGAAGGCAACCATCACCCGCGCAGAGGCCGAGGCAGAGTCCATCCGCCTGCGCGGTGGGGCGCTGCGCGAGAATCCTGAGGTCATTCAGTTGGAGTTCATCCAAAGCTTGCGCGATCCCAACAGTCGAATCAGCTGGGGGATCATGCCCCAGAACATCCTGCCCTTCCTGGACATCTTGCGCCTGGCCGAGCAAGGTGGGCTGTCCGCCTCAGGCGGAGAAACACCCTAGCGGACCTTAACTAACCTTGAGCGCCTATCCCCCTCGAGTAGGGGCGACCGCCTCCGGTCGCCCCTACGTTCATGGGCATACAAATAAGTTCTTGATCACCCTAAGAAGAGAACCATGGCGTACAAATGCGCGAATAGCTTAGCGACCTCGCCCGTCGCCGACCAGGGGTTTTCGCCGGGGAGGACATGCTCAAAGAGGCGGATCTCCGTGTAGCGGCCCAGGGTCCCCGGCGGAAGCGCCCGGGTCAGGTGTCGCGACTCCACCCAGGGCACCACCGCATCGGCCCGGTCGTGCAGGATGAACACCTTGGTTCGCAACTCGCTCACCACGGAGCGGGGGGAGAGCGCGTCCAGCTCACGTTGCGCCGCAGCCGGAAGCTGAGCCAGGAGGGCCCGCGACTCGGCGGGATCATCCGCAGTCAGGATGTCGTAGACCAAACGCCCTTCGCTGGAGAGCGATGCCAACTCCGCCGTCGCGACTGGCTCACCCTCGAGGAGGGCACGCCCCAAGAGGTGGCGATCCGCCTCCTCGGGCAAGCCCTCGATCAGCAGTCGCCGCAGATGCAGGACCGTACTCTCCTCGGGACGCCAGAACTCTAGTTGGCCGTCATTCTCCAGGGTCTGGGTGGTCATCGCCATGATCAGGTCGCGGGCATCGTAGTAGCCGCCGAAGAAACTGACCAGGGCCACCTCGTCGCGGATGCGCGGATCGGCAGCCGCCAGCGTCATCAGTGAGGCGCCCAGAGAAAAGCCGGCGAACCCGATACGGCTCGGATCGGCATGGGGATGTTGTTGTAGGTATCGAAAAGCCTCCACGAAGGCCTCGATCTCCCGGACATCGACCTTCCCCTGGGAGAGATAGGGCGTGCGCGGGATGAAGACCAGGAATCCGTCCCTGGCTAATCCTTCCGCGAAGCGATCGAGCAGCGGAGAATCGTAGTCGGGTAAGAGACCTAGGGAAACCACTAGGGCGGGATGGGTCCCGGCATCTGGGGGGCGATAGAGACTAGCCGGGATGGGTGAATCGAGAGCCTCGAACTGAACTCGCTCACGCACCGGCTCGGGGGTGAGCGCCTCCAGAGGCGAAGGAGGGGCAGCGGGCAAAAAGTAGGGGAACAGAAAAACGGTGCGCAGAGCCGCGCTCAGCCAAGGCACCAGCGCGATCACTGCCACGGCCAGAAGCGCGAGACCCAGAACGACCCAGCGCCGCGATGTAAAGCGCACCGCCCACCCCAGCATGGCGCGCGAACCCTAATTGTCAGATGCGCCCAAGGGGGACACTACAGGAGGCCCAGGTGTTCGAGATCCTGCCAGAGCAGGTCCTTCTCCTGATCACTGAGGTCGCGCCAGGGAGGGCGGGTGTGGGTCTCGGGCAAGCCGCCCATCACGTGCAGCATGTACTTGAGGGCGGCGATCGAAGGGTATTTATCCAGGAGCGCCCGAACCTGGCTCAGCCGCCTCTGGGGCCCGGCGCTGTCGTCCCGCTTGCGAAACGCCTGGTAAACCTCGCCCACCAAGGTGGGGAAGACATTGGCCACCGCGGAAACGATCCCCATGGCCCCGGCCCGAAGCGCCTCCTGGGCGTGCTCATCGCTTCCCACATAGATGGCCAGATCCGGGAAGCGCTCGACGTAGGCGCGGATGTGCTCCACATCCTTGCTGGAATCTTTGAGCCCCAGCACCCCACCCGCCTGCCTTTTGAGCAGGGCCTCGATCAGCTCGGGCTCCAGGGCCACTCCCGAGTAATGGGGGATGTTGTAGAGGAGGATGCCGCGACCGGCGGGCACCGCCTCGGCCAAGAGCGTCCGATAATAGGCCACCAACCCTTCACGCGGCACCCCTTTGAAATAATAAGGGGGGATCACCAGGACAGCCGCCGCCCCCTTTTCGAGGGCATGTCGGGTCAGCTCGATCGCCTCGGGGAGCGCGGGGGAGCCGGTGCCCACCCAAAAGGGGATCCCCTCGGCCGCCCCCGCCACCACCTCCGCGATGCGTTTGCGCTCGGCGACGGTGAGCGAGGCGAACTCTCCGTTGGTGCCGGTGACCAGCACACCATCGATCCCGCGCCGACGCAGGTAATCGATATGGGCGGGGATCCAATCCCAGTCGACCCGCGCGCCGCGCGCTGTGAAGGGGGTAACCATGGCGGCGATCACTCCACGGATCTCAGCCATCTCACCTCACCTAAGCTTCTTGACCTGGGGGGGGTCCGCCTCGGGCGGATTCAGGAGGCGCGTTGGAGAAAGGCCTGCACCTGAATAGGAATAGACTCCGGGTCGGTGATGGGTGCCGCGCAGGTCCCGTTGAAACAGACATAAGCCACCGGCTGAGCCTGGGGGAGGTAGCCTAGTTCATTCAGGCGGGACCCATCGGCCTGGGGATCCAGGACTTGAGCCACGCGGCGCGGCTCATACCCCCGCAGGCTGGCTGCCAAGAGCGCCTGCGTGCGAGGATCCGACTCAACCCCCACGATGGCCACCTCCACGGGCGACTCCAGATAATCCATCACGGCCAGGGCGTAGCCGGCGGCCATGATCCCATAGCGAGGATACTCGTCCAGGAAGAACTCCAGGGTGCGCCGGGCGCGCTCGACATACTCCTGCCGGTGGGTTAGACGGGAGAGGCGCAGGAGAGCGCGCGCCATGAGTGCGTTCTCCTCTAGGGGTTTATCTCTCCAGCGCAGCCCGCCCAACGCATCGGGTTCAGCGGGACGATCGAAGAAGCCTCCCTCCTTTTCGTCCCACAGCTGAGACTCCGCCTCAACGATCAGGGCCTGCGCCCGATCGAAGTAGATGGAGCGGCCGCTCTGCTGGTAGGCATGGAGGAAAGCCCAGATCAAGTGAGCCTGATCCCCCAAGAGCCCAGGCAGTTGCGGGCCGCCCTGGACCAGGTAGTGGGCTACCCCCTGGCCAGCGCGATAGGTCTCCACCCACAAGCGATCCAAGGTGCGCAGGGCGTGTTCCGCCAACTCCGGGCGACCTAGGATCTGAGCCGCGCTGAGATACGCAAAGGCCATCCGAGCATTCCAATCGGTGTAAAGCGTGGTATCCACAGAGGGCGATTCTCGCTGGAGCCGTTCCAGAGGGTTCAGGGCGTAATATTCTTCATCGGCATTTTGGCTTCCCCAGAAGCCGCCCTCCTCCCCAGCGCGTAGGGAGCTCTCCACGTAGCGCAGGATGTCCTGGGCGGTTCGCTCACAGGCCGCCTCATCCAAAAGCTGGTAGGCGTCCAGATAGATCGCCAAATGCTTGGCGTTGTCCTCCAGCATCTTTTCGAAGTGGGGGATGCTCCAATCCCGGGTGGTGGAGTAGCGGAAGAAGCCGCCCTCCACCGCATCGTAGATCCCCCCCGCGCTCATCTCCACCAAAGTTTTGACCACGATGCGCCGCAAGGTGACGTCCCTTGTGCGATGATAACGGGCCAGCGCCAACTCCAAGGCCTCGCTGTGAGGAAACTTGGGCTGATCCCCAAAGCCGCCGTAGTCCCGATCGAAGGAGGCCTCGATGGAGCGCTGCACGTCGTTGACCACCGCCGGGCTGAGGGGGACCTCGCCCGCCTTAGGCGGGCCCGCCGGCCGTCCGCCTGAGGCGGATCGCCGAGCCATCACCTCCTGGACTTGGCGGCTAATCTCCTCGCGGCGGTCCTGGTAATAGACGCTGATCTCCTTGAGGACCTGGCGGAACTGCTCGGGCGGGAGGTAAGTGGCGCCCCACAGCACCTCCCCATCGGGGGTGAGAAAGGCGGTGGTGGGCCAGCCGCCCATGTTGTAGCGACGGTTGATATCCGGCCGCCGGTCGGTATCTACGCGGATGGGGATGAAGCGGGTATTGATCAACTCAGCCGCTTCGTCATCCTCATAGGAGGTGCCATCCATCACATGGCACCAATGACACCACACCCCGCTGATGGACAAGAGGATGGGCTTGTCATCGCGCTTCGCCTGAGCGAAAGCCTCCTCGCCCCACTCGCCCCACTGGATCTTGGCGGGAAGCACTTAAAGCTCCCTACAGGTCATTCTGAGTACTCTACTTCCACCAACGACGCCTTCCTTCCCATTTCAGCAAGTTGTAACAGATGCCTGAAGTCGCCCCAGTTACTGAGCTGGGTTATCCGCACAGCACCATCGTAAGCTTGGCCAATGCAAGCCAGTATGTTCCCAAGGACCTCATAAATTTTCTCTAGCTCTCCAAGGGTCAC
>JACPWV010000117.1 GCA_016196905.1 Chloroflexota bacterium
GGCGTGCGGATCGTCGGCGGACTGTTCGTCACCTGGGGCACTTTGGCGCTCTGGGGGGCCTTCGCTGAAGCGGGAACCACCTTGGACCTGGCGGTGGCCACCACCGGGTTGATCGGCTTGGCTCAGGTTTTGGTCGGCATAGAGGTCGCCCGCTTCCAGCGTTGGGGATTCTACGGCGCAATAGTCCTTCTACTTATCGCCCTGTCTTTCAACCTATACGATATGTGGACTCACCCCTCCCTCGAGGGGCTCCTCAGCGCGCTGCTGCGCAGTGGGCTCCAGGTCACGCCTGTGCTCTATCTGTTGCGCCCCGGCGTTCAATCGTTGTTTCCCCAGCGATCATCATCCTCGAGCCTGCCTTAGACGCGCCTCCCTCAGAACCCGAACATACGCTATATGCCATGAGCGGGGTATCGATGAAAAAGCTAGTCCTTCCCAGTACTTTCGCCGATGAGATCATCGCCCACGCCAAGGAGGGCGCGCCCTTGGAGGTGTGCGGCATCTTGGCAACCAAGGATGGACAGATCACTCAGGTCTACCGTGCCTACAACATCGCCCAGAGCCCGGTGACCTACACCATGGATCCTAAGGATCAACTGCGCATCTTCAAAGACATGGAGGAGCGGGGATGGGAGTTGTGGGGCATCTACCATTCTCATCCCGCCACCGAGGCGCAGCCCTCGGCCACGGACATTCGCATGGCTTACTATCCAGAGGCCTACTACTTGATCATCTCCCTGGCTCGCCCCGAGAAGGCCCTCGTCCGCGCGTTTCGCATCTTAGGGGGGCAGGTGCTGGAAGAGAAGTTAATGATCGAGTGAGACCGAAAAAAATAGTTGATTCGAGTCGCTCACTTTGCATCTCCATTTCGACTCCCTGCGGAGGTCCCACCTCATCGCAAGCCATGCATCGACTGACAATGTAAATCGAAGTGTGATCGGCATGGTCGATGATCTAGGAGGAGCCATGAGCGCGAAGACTCTGGAAAACATGGAAGTGCTGCAGAATGTGCTGCAGGCCATCGGGGAGACGCCGCTCATCCGCTTGCAGAAGGTGACCCGCGGGATCGTGGCTAGCATCCTGGCCAAGGCCGAATACTTGAATCCGGGCGGCTCGGTGAAGGATCGCATCGGCGTCGCCATGATCGAGGAGGCCGAGCGGCGCGGCCTGCTGGTGCCCGGCGGCACTATCGTGGAGGCCACCTCAGGCAACACCGGCGTGGGTCTGGCCATCGCCGCTGCGCTCAAAGGCTACCGCTGCGTCTTCGTGATGCCCGACAAGATGAGCGAAGAGAAGATTCGCCTGCTGCGCGCCTACGGAGCGCGGGTGGTGATCACCCCCACCGCGGTGGAGCCCGACGACCCGCGCAGTTACTACAGCGTCTCGCGCAAGATCGCCGAGGAGACCCCCAACGCATTCTACGCCAATCAATATCACAACCCGGCCAATCCAGAGATCCACTACCGGGTCACCGGCCCCGAGATCTGGCGCCAGACCCGGGGCCGGATCGATGCTTTGGTGGCGGGCATGGGCACCGGGGGCACCATCTCCGGCGCCGGCAAATACCTCAAGGAGCAGAAACCCCAGATCGTGGTGGTGGGCATCGATCCGGTCGGCTCGGTGTACAGCGAATATTTCAAAACGGGTGCCTTGCCCCAGGCGCACACTTACAAGGTGGAGGGGATCGGCGAGGATTTTCTTCCGGGGACGATGAACTTCGAATATGTCGATGAGGTCATCCAGGTGGGCGACCGGGAATCCTTCCTGATGGCCCGCCGCCTGGCCCGCGAGGAGGGCTTGTTGTGCGGCGGCTCAGCGGGGACCGCCGTCTACGGAGCGCTGCAGTATGCCAAGAACCTGCCCCCAGGGTCGGTGGTGGTGGTGATCCTGCCCGACTCGGGGGATCGTTACCTATCCAAGATGTACTCCGACGACTGGATGCGCGAGAACCGTTTCTTCGAGACCCCCCTGCTAGAAGGGTCGGTGCGCGATCTATTGCGCATCAAGGCCATGCAAGAACTCATCACCGCCCGCCCCACTGACCCTCAATCGCAAGTCATCGCCCGCATGAAGGAGTACGACATCTCCCAATTGCCGGTGGTGACCGATGGTCACCTGATGGGGATCGTCAGCGAGTCCGACCTCTTCAACGCCATGCTCCTGGGCGAGCACGACCCCCAGGAGCCCATCGAATCCATCGTCAACCCCCATGTGGAGACAGTCTCCCCTGAGACCTCGCTGGAAGTGGTGTCCGAGATCTTCACCCGGGGCAATGTGGCGGTAGTGATAGAGGATGATAAGGTGGTGGGGATCGTCACCAAGATCGATCTGATCGATTACCTAGCGGGGCGAATGAAATAACCGTAGGGGCAGGCCCCCTGCCTCTTTTTTCCTGTGCGGTCACGAGTTTCCTCCTGACCGGGTGTCAGATGGTAACATCTGACACCACAAAAAACGTGGCGGTAGTTATCGAGGATGATCGGGTGGTGGGGATCGTCACCAAGATCGATCTCATCGATTATTTGGCGGGAAGGATGAAGTGAGAGATAA
>JACPWV010000118.1 GCA_016196905.1 Chloroflexota bacterium
AAGAGCGCATCCAGCATGCTGAACGGCCCATCCCCGGCCTGTAAACCGTAGAGTAATCCACCCAAAAGAGCCCCCAGCATCGCCAACAATACTACCAGGCCTATCCCACCCGTCCCCACAATGATAATCGCCACGATCAGGATCACTATCGCTACCAACACCCCTATCGCTAACCCCTTCAGCCAGTTCGGCGCAGCTTCCCATAACCCTTGGACCCAACTCGAAAAGCCTTCCCACACATCCCCCAGCCAATCCTTAAACCCCTCCCAGTCCTGACCTATCTGATCCACCCGCCCAGCTACCCATCCCTTAATCGCCTCTACCGCCCCGCCAATGATCTTTCCGAGATCAAGACCTCCCCCGGGCTCTACACCCCCCACCTCCCCTGAACCTACCTGAGGCCCACGCCCACTCCCATACAAAACCTCCGGCGAGGAGCCCTCCTCCCACGCCGCGATCTGCCGCTCGAACCCTCCCCGCGCCAGCCGCCCCATCTCCGGCAGCCCTATTTGTATCGTGGCGATGGTGCCCACGATCACCCCCAGAGTCACCGCAAAGAGGCTCACCCACTCGAAGGTGCTCAACCCCTTCTCGGGGCTCATTAGCCTACGCCATGCCTGCATGCTTCGAAGGAATCGATGGGCCATCAGGCGTTCCCTCGACCTTCCACGGTACTCGCTGGCCGCTTATCAACTCGTGCCTGGCCAGTCGTCATAGCTGTCTTGAGCATCGAATCGCGGACTGACTCAGTCGACACAGCTCAGGGACTTCATACTTCTCAGCTACCCATCATGGGCAGGCGGCGGTTGATGGCATCCAGCGCCGCCCGAGCTGGCGCGGCCACTTCCCCCTCGCCGGCGGAGAAGCTCACCCCCAGCAAACTCTCCTCACCAGCCGGGAAGAGGTGAGAGACCTCCACCACCACGATGCGCCGCTCGCCCCAATCGAATTCGCGCACCTCGCGCAAATTCAGTTGGATGCCTTGGCCCAGCGCGTCCTGAAGCGCCTGCAACATAGCGCGCACCACCAGCCGCGCAGGCGGCTCGGAGCCCTCGGCGCGGCCCAGGTGAGCACCCTCGGGCCCCTCGATGGCCACCTCCGCCTGCCAGCCGCCCGGCCCTTCGGCGCAACGCGCCGAGGCCAGGCGCAAACGCGCGAAGCCCAACGGCGCCAACTGCTCATCGCTCAGCTGCACCAGGCTGATCTTGCGGTAATCGATTTTGATCCCGAAACGAACAAAGAGGAGCGACTCGATATCGCGCACGATCTGTTTAGCGGCTCGCGCCGTGGAGGTCATCACGTGAATCTCAGACAGCCCCTCTCTCTCATCGGGCACCACCCGGCTGGCGACCACGCCTTGGATTTGATTGATGACACTCTCCATCTTTTTGGCGGCGAGCGGTCGTTCCATTTCTTATTACCTCTATACCTTCCGGACACCATTATAACCGTTCTCCCAAGACCATCAACTGGATCGATCTACTCTCTCTTTTTTGTATAGACATTAACTTTTAAGGTTCGAGAGGTTCCACAGCGGGTTGCACTATTCCTTTAAGGTTTCTTTAACATTCGAGTCCTTCGGAAGCATCGAAGCCTCCAAGAAGGGGCAATCTTTAAAACTCGAAAAAACCCCTTGACAATTTACAATAATTGTTGTATGATAGTATCCAAAATGAGCGAACGCCGGTTGAAAAACCGCGCCATGGACGTTTGAGGCGATCCATGGGACCCATGGGGAGTGGGTGACTTCGCCCTTTTTTTGTTGGGAAGCTACACAGTCGCGCGCGGAGGAGATGAAGAGTGAAGGAGACCGAAAAGCCCCCGGGTAAGCCGCCTCAACGTTTCGATCCTTGGCGCGATATTCCGCGCCAGGAGTGGAACGATTGGCACTGGCAGATGCGCCATCGCATCAACACCGCCGAGAAACTCCGGCAGGTGATCCACCTCACCCCCGACGAGGAGATGGCCATCGCCCTCGAGCCCGATCTCAAGATGGGGATCACCCCCTACTTCGCCCTGCTCATGGACCCCGATGACCCCCACTGCCCTATTCGCAAACAAGTGGTCCCCACCACCCAGGAATTCGTCCTCGAGGATCCCGACCTGGAGGATCCCCTCCATGAGGACGTCGATTCTCCGGTCCCCGGCCTGACCCACCGCTACCCCGATCGTGTGCTGGTATTGATCACCGACCAGTGCGTCTCCTACTGTCGTTTCTGCACGCGGCGCCGCGTGGTGGGCACGGGGGAGATGCCGGTCAGCAAGCCACGCATCGAGGCCATCGCCCAATACATCGAGCGCACAGCGCAGGTGCGCGACATCCTCATTTCGGGCGGGGATGGCCTCTTCGTCTCCGATGAGATCCTGGATTTCGTGCTGGCGCGTTTCCGCCGCATCCCTCATGTGGAGATCATCCGCTTCGGCACCCGGGTGCCGGTGTTTCTGCCTCAGCGCATCACCGAGTCCATGTGTAACACCCTGAAGAAATACCACCCCATCTGGATGAATATTCACGTGAACCATCCCAAGGAGATCACCCCCGAGCTGGCCGAGGCCTGCGCTAGGCTGGCCGATGCCGGGGTGCCCCTGGGCTGCCAGTCGGTGCTGATGGCCGGGATCAACGATTGCCCCAATGTGATCAAGAAGCTGGTCCACGAGCTGCTCAAGATCCGCGTGCGTCCCTATTACCTGTACCAGTGCGATCTCTCCCAGGGCATCGGGCACTTCCGCACGCCGGTCAGCGTGGGTTTAAACATCATCGAGGCTCTGCGCGGCCACACCACCGGCTTCGCCGTTCCCACCTACGTCATCGACGCCCCCGGTGGCGGGGGCAAGGTGCCGGCCATGCCTCAATATGTCATCTCCCAGTCCCAGCACAAGGTCGTGATGCGCAACTACGAAGGCGTGATCAGCACCTATACCCAGCCTAAACACTACACCAGCCACGACCCCGCCACCTGCGAATATTGCCGCGCTGCTCGGCCTCCGGAGGGAATCGCCAAGCTCCTGGCAGGCCAGGCCCTCACCCTGGAGCCAGCCGACTTGGCGCGGCGGCAACGTAGTAGGCCACCAGAGCCGGGGATGGCCATCCCCCTGATCCCGGTCCCAGAGCCAGTTCCACTGCACCGCGAATCCCGCCACCCAGGGTCGAGGGAGGTCCGCGGCCCCAGGGGCAACGGCTCCAAGC
>JACPWV010000131.1 GCA_016196905.1 Chloroflexota bacterium
GGGGGAGGAACTGCACCTAAATATTCAGGTGGCGGACTCCGCGGAGGAGGCTGCCGCCGGTGCCGACGTGGTGATCTGTGCCACGACGAGTTCTATCTCTGTGCTTCGCTCGGCCTGGCTGAAGGAAGGCGTCCATGTGAACACCTTGGGCCCCAAGTTCCACGACGCCCACGAGATCGAGATAGAGATAGCCGAGCGGGCGGCGGTCATCGCTACCGACTCTCTGGCCCAGGTGGATGCCTACCCGAAGCCGTTCTTTCTGGCCGACACACCCTATTATGATCGTATGGTAGAATTGGCCGACCTCCTGGCTGGGAAAAGGCCGGGCCGCAGCGCTGACGACCAGATCACCCTCTTCTTATCGGTCGGCTTGGCGGGGACCGAGGTGGTGCTGGCCAACGAGCTATTGCGGCGTGTGAAAGGCGGCTGAGGCCAGGTCTCCGCTGTCGAGGAACCTCCCAGGTCCTGCAGGAGGGGCGGAACTCATCGATGATCAAAAGCGGCGCTCGATCGCGAACTTGTACTTAGGGGTGGATCATAGGAGGTGAACGATGCTGGCTGGAACCCAAGAAGGGGTTCTGCGCGCGGTACGAGGAGTGGACCTCCATGGCCGGCGCTACTGGGACCTGGCCATCACGCTAAATAGCCATCCGGATCAGGCCTTCCAGGCGCGTCTAGGTCCGGAGAGCGTGTACGCCGATCTCCAACCCGGCGACCGGGTGTTGGTCCATTTCATGCTGCGGATGGTGATGAGGGTGGAGGGACTGGAGTACGAGTCGGACGAAGAGGAAGACCCAGAGGACGAGGAGTTCGACGAGGACGAGGAAGATGAAGACGAGGAAGACGAAGACGACGAAGACGAGAAGGAGGGGGACGAGCACGGGGAGGAAAGGGAGTCTGGCGAGGTTGAGGACGAAGAAGATGACGAGGATGATGAGGAGGAGGAAGACGATGGCGGGGCTGATGATGAGGAAGAGATCGAAGAGGAGGATTACATAGGGGAAGATGGGGCTGGCCCGGATGTGTGGTTCAAGGATAAGGAGTTCCCTCGGCGTTGAGGCGTTGGGGCGGGACCTGTTGTGCTATAATCGTCCACGGGATTAAGGAGGTCATCCCATGAGACAGGTAGTGATCTATCCCGGTGAGGATGGGTACTGGGTGGCCGAGTGTCCCAGTCTTCCAGGGTGCGTGAGCCAAGGCAAGGACAAGGAGGAGGCGCTCAAAAACGTCAAGGAAGCTATCCAGGGTTACATCAAGGCGCTGGAGGAGGATGGGCTGCCTGTGCCTGTCTGACTCGGAGCTGAGAGGAGACGAAGGACAGTAGGCGATGATCGCGCGGATCGAGCCCATCCTGCTTTTTGTCCGCGACTTCCAGCGGTCGCTAGACTTCTACCGCGATGTGGTGGGCCTGCGTCTGAAGAACGCCGAGGGAGTGCACGAAGAGTACGCGGAATTCGACGTGGGAAGCACGACGTTCGCCTTGCACGGAGGATACGAGGGATCCGGAAAAACCCGCCACGGGGAGGGACCGCTGGCGCTTCACTTCTGGACCGAGGACATTCAAGCGACGGTAAAACGCCTGAAGGATAAGGGTGCAAAGATCACCCGCGAGCCGGAATGGATGGAGTTCGGGGCCTGGGAGGCGGCCTTCGAGGACCCGGAGGGAAATGAGTGGGGGTTAGAGCAGGAGGGGTGAGCCAACGGTTTCGTCTCGATCGAGGCGCCTGGTCGACTCGATGGTTCAAAGAGATGGGTGTAGACCGAGTACTGACAATTTGGACTAGAATCGTCACTTGGACTTTTCAGAGACTGCAGAGTAGCAATAGATACCTGAAATGCAGGGAGAAGTGCTCTTGGACCCTCTGATCCTCATCCTGGCCCTTCTCGTCTTGCTCCTCCTCGCCGTTTTCTTCATTTGGTGGCAGACCCACCAGCGCTTCCAGCGCCTGGAGGAGAAGGGTCTGAGCCAGGAGCAGTTGGACACTCTGGCTCAGCGGCTGCTGGACTCGGACCGGCGCATCCAGGAGGCCACCACCCAGTCCTTCGGCCAGATCCAAAAGAACCTGGGAGAGTTGGCCCGCACCAGCCAGAATATGGAGGAGCTGGGGAAAGAGATCTCGGGCCTCAGCGACCTGCTGCGGGCCCCCAAACTGCGCGGCGGCCTCGGGGAGCTATTCCTGGGCGATCTCCTCTCCCAAATCCTCACCCCGGAGCAGTACAGCCTTCAGCACACATTCCGCAGCGGAGAGCGGGTGGATGCGGTGATCAGCCTCAAGGCAGGGATGGTTCCCGTGGACTCCAAATTCCCCTTGGAGAGCTTTCAGCGACTGGCCGCCCTGGAGAATGAGGAGGAGCGCAAGAAAGCCCGGCGCGAGTTCGTGGCTGCGGTGAAAAAGCACATCGATGACATCGCCCGCAAATACATCCTCCCCGATGAGGGGACCTTCGAGTTCGCGCTGATGTACATCCCCGCCGAGGCGATATATTACGAGACCATCCTCAAAGATGAATCCGTCAACGATGCTCTGCTTGACTACGCCCTCCAGAAGAGAGTGATCCCCGTCTCCCCCAACTCGTTCTATGCCTACTTGCAAGCCATCGCCCTGGGGCTCAAGGGATTGCGCATCGAGCAGCAAGCCCGGGAGATCATGGATCACCTGGCCCGACTCCAGGGGGACATGGCCCGCTTCCGCAAGGAGTTCGATACCCTGGGCGGGCACATCCAGAACGCCTACAACAAGTATGACGAGGCCGAGCGGAGGTTGGCCCGGCTGGAGGACAAGCTCTTGGCGGCCGGTGAAGCCCCAGAGCAGCTGGAGCTCCCGCCTCCCGAAGCTCCCGAGTAGATTGTTGATCCCTTTCGACGCGATGGCCTCGATAGGATCAGACACCCGCTTGATAGGATAATCGGGCCGACGATCGATCAATCCGCTCTCCGAGCAGCGCATCCACCGACAACCTTTAACCCATCCACTAACTTCTCGCTCAGCCCGCGGGACTTCGGATAGTGATCGTTTGGCTTGATCTATTACAATTCGATGGAAACCCTTGAC
>JACPWV010000132.1 GCA_016196905.1 Chloroflexota bacterium
GTGGCCTTTATTAACGCCCGCCGCGACAAAGGCCCCGAGCGCACTCCTGAATAGTCCATTCTCGAAAGCCTCCTCCGATCGAAATTCCGCCAGAAGATTTAAGTGCCCACCCGAATATTCGGGTGGGCTTTTCTCACATCTCCGCGGCTCTTGGCAAGATACCGACTGACGAGCCAGGGCTCATTCAGGCTTACGTGCGACAAGGAAAGCCAAAGGGATCTTCCCTCCTAGAAAACGCTGCCATTCTAGATAATGCACCTCCTCGAAGCCGGCTTCTTGCAGCAAGATGGGGATCCGCCCGGCCATGTTGTCGCGGGTGTACTCGGCCTCGGTGCGGCTGGGGAAGGGCAGGCTGAGGAAAAATCGCAGCCAGGCGTCGAGGAAGTTGCCTGCAGGCGAAATATCGAAGATGAGGAAGCGGCCAGCGGGGCGCAGCACGCGCCACACCTCGGCGAAGCCCTGCTGTTTGATCTCGGTCGGCAGATGGTGAACCATGAGGCTGCTGCTGACCACCGTGAAGGAACGGTCCGGGAAGGGCAGCGAGGCGATGCTGGCCATGCGAAAATCGACCTCCGCGCCGGCGTGCCGGGCTTTCGCGAGGGCTCGAGCGATCATCTTGGGGGCCAGGTCGATTCCCGCCACGTAGCCACGCGGTCCAACTGTCTGCTTCTCCAGCAAAGCCAGGGTCCCCGTTCCGCAGCCGACATCCAGGACGCGATCCCCCTCGCCGATGCCCGCCAGGGCGATGGTTTTGACCCGCAGGCGGCGGCCTAATCCCAGGTAATTGGTGATATCCCACCAGCGGGCGGCGTAATCCATGGCCGCCCCTTGACGCTTATCGGGTTTGTTCATTTTTGACTCGATCGACTCCCGAGAAGGCGGCGTCGCGACTCGAGAGAAGGGCCAGCTCCCACTTTACTTCTCTCGATCAGATCCGGGCCTCGATCTCCAGAATTAACCCCCCGAACAAGGCGCGAACGCTCTCCACACGATAGCCCGCAGTGCGCACCATCGACAGCGTATCGCGGTTGAGTTGACAACCATCCGCCAGGCGCTCCCAGACTGGAGTCAAGAGATCCTGCACTGCGCCCCAGAGGGGTTGCCTCCAACGCACATGCTCGATCAGGCGTAGCGGCGCCTGGGGGCGCGCCACGCGGCGCACCTCGTCCAAGGCCTGCCGCGGCTCGGGGATGGTGCAAAAAACGTAGCTGCCAACTACTGCGTCGAACACGCTGCTCGCAAAGGGCAGTTCCTCAGCACGGGCCTGGACCAGATCGAGGCGACGTCCGTGGCGCTGAGCTCTAGCCTTAGCTTGGGCCAGCATATCCGGATGGGGATCCATGCCGATGATGTGGCCCGCGTTCCCATAGTGGGGAAGATTGAGCCCGGTACCGATCCCGATCTCCAGCACCCGCCCACTGGCACGGCCCGCGGCACGGCGGCGTAGCGCGCGCAAGAAGGTCAGCTCCTGGGGCAGCAGAGCCCAATCGTAGAGGCGGGCGAAGAGGCGGCTCAAGGGTAATCCTCGCCGCGCAAATCTTTGGCCTCCTCAGCCGGGGTTTCGATCAGGGGCAGGTAGCGCCCACCGTAGAAAAGCAGCGGGCGCCCGGCTGGCCCCAACCCAGCGGCCTCCACCTGCCCGACGAAAATGGTGTGATCGCCCGCTGGGTGTGCAGCGACCACGTGGCAATCGAGATAGGCAAGCGCTTCATCAAATACCGCTGCGCCGGTCGCCTCGCGTCGATAGCGGATGCCCTCGAAACGCGCCTCCTCGGCGTGGAGGCCGGAGAAGCGCTCCGCCCAGTGGCGTTGCTTCTCGTTGAGCACGTTCACTGCAAAGCAGCCGGCCTGGCGGATGAGTTGATGGCTGTAGCGGTCGTGCTCGATGCACACCAAGACGATAGGGGGATCCAGAGAGACCGAGGAGAGTGCATTCACCGTCAAGCCGTGCGCCCCTTCGGGGGTGGGCGCGCTGACGATGGTGACGCCGGTGGCGAAGTGTCCCATCACCTGGCGAAAAAGGTTTTTATCCATGGCCACCCTGGTCTCCTTTCGAGTCGGCCCCAGCCTTGCCCAACTCGCATAAGGGGTGATAAAACGTCCAGGACACCTCTAGCCGAATGAGTAGGCGTCGATCTCGAAGAGAGGAGTCAAACACATAGTGCGCTTACCCGCCGAAAATGGCGATCACATCGCGCAGCATGGCCGCCGCGGTACCCATAGGGCCGCGTTCGCGAATGCTGGCCACCAGCGTGCCCATGCTGTCCGTCTCATAGAGGATGCCCATCTCCTGACCACCCAGGCGCGCCAGCGGGTGATCCAGCGGCAATCGACGCGGCCGCACCGAGAGCTTATAACCATCACCGTGCGCCTCGGCCACTGCCAGGAGCTTGATCGTCTCGCCTCGCGCGCGAGCCTGGCGAAGATCGTTGGCGCCGATCTCCAAGATGCCCTGCACCTGGATGTCGCGCAAACTCACTGGATGGTGCAGCACGCTGTGGGAGAGAAGCAGTAGCTTGTTGGCCGCATCCCATCCTTCCAGATCCAGGCGCGGGTTGGCCTCGGCGATGCCGATGCGTTGAGCCTCGCCCAGCGCCTCCTCCAGTGAGATCCCCTGCTCCATGCGCGTTAAAATGTAATTGGTGGTGGCGTTGAGGAGACCCTCGATGCGCTGAATACGACATCCCGCCAGATCGCGCTGGCCGATATTGACCGTGGGCAGCGCTCCGGCCACCGCGCCGCTGTGCAGCAGTTGTACGCCCTTGGATCGGGCCAGGGCAGCCAGCTCTGAGTAAGCCACCACCAGAGGTCCCTTGTTGGCGCTGACCACATGCCAGCCACGCTCCAGCGCAGCGCGGATATGGCTCAGCCCCGGCTGGCCGTCGTCTAGGTTGGTAGGGGAGGCCTCCAACAAAAGATCGGCCGCGACTTGATCCATCGCCTCCAGGCCAGATGCTCCGGGCCGGCCCTGGGGATGAGCGGCCACGGTGCCCCGTGCGCCCTTAATCGATAAAAGTTGGCTGAGTGAGAGGCCTCTCGGATCGAGCGCGACGCCGCCCCGATCCGCGGCACCGACCAGGGCGAGATCGAATGCATAGCGATCGCGCAGAAGAGTGCCCTTCTGGTCGAGGAGTTCCATGAAGGCGCGGCCCACGTGGCCCACCCCAATCAAGAAGCCGGATACGCGGCGCATATTTAGAACCTGTCCGAAGCCTGGAGCTGTGTGA
>JACPWV010000133.1 GCA_016196905.1 Chloroflexota bacterium
GGGGATCCAGGCCGGCGTAGGGCTCATCCAAGAGCAACAGCGAGGGCCGATGCAGGAGGGCGCGGGCAATTGATAACCGCTGCTGCATCCCCCGCGAGAGGGTGCGCACGGCATCGTGCCGGCGATGGGCCAGCCCCACCTGCTCCATCACCTCTCGAGCGCGGGCTTCTAGCTCGGGCACCCGATAGAGGCGACCAAAAAAGTGGAGGTTCTCGGCCACGCTTAGGGTTCCATAAAGTAGCGGCTCGTGGGCGACCAGGCCGATCTCCCGCCTGAAGCGGGGTCCCTGGCTACGCAGATCCAACCCGCCGATGTGGGCCGTCCCCGCCGAGGGCCGGCTGAGGGTGGCCAAGATGCGCAGAAGGGTGGTCTTGCCCGCCCCGTTGGGGCCGAAGAGAGTCATAAACTCTCCGCGCTCAATGCGCAGATCGACACCGCGCAGCGCAGGCCGGGGCCCGTAATACTTGCTCAGCCCCCGAACCTCTACGTGCCGGTCGTTCTTCGACTCGGCTGAGGATGCAGCCATCTTTAAACCACGAGGTAGTCGAGTTTCTCGCCCAGCGAGGCTGGGGTGAAGCCGAAGACCTTCGAAACCGCGTCCAGGTCGGTGGTGTTGTCGATGGCCATCAGATCGAGTTGTTGGCGAGTGACCGGGAAGTGGGGAACGATCATCTCCAGTACGCCCACCAAGGGTTTCATCGCGGCCAGGGGGACATGAACCTTGAGGCGGCGCAGCCCATAGGCTCGGATGAGCAGATCGATCATTTCCTCATAGCCGAGCTGGTCTGGCCCGCCGATAGGGATGATCCGCCCCTCGGTCTGCGGATTGCGCAGACAGTGGAGATGGCAGCGCGCCACATCCTCAACCCAGATCGGCTGGAATTTAATCTGCCCCCTTCCCGCGATGGGGAGGATAGGCACCCAGCGCCCCCAACTCGTGAGGGTCTGCCAGGGGGAGGGTTTTGCCTCCAAGGGCAGAAACGAGGCCTGGACCACGTTGCGTACTAAGAATGCCAGCTTGCGCAGGAACTCGTCCCCCTCCCCGAAGATGATCGAGGGGCGCAGGATGGTCCAGTCCAGGCCACTCTGCTGCACCGCCTGCTCGGCCTGCCACTTGGCCCAGATGTAGGGATAACGCGGCTCGGGGATGGTCCCCAACGCGCTCTGGAAAATGAAGCGGCGCACCCCGGCCGAGCGCGCCTCGGCCAGAATGTTCCGCGTCCCCTGGTGGATCACGCCATCCAACGTTTGGTCGCCGCGTTCCCTGATGATGGCTACCAGGTGAATCACCGCTTCCGCACTCTGGGTCGCCCCACGCAGCGTCTGCGGCCGGGTCACATCCCCCGCCACGAACTCGGCGCCCTCTTCAATGAGCGGCCGGGCGCGTTCGCTGTGGCGCGCCAGGACACGCACTGGATAACCTTCCGCCAGGAGGCGCCTCACCAGAGCCCGCCCCACGAACCCGCTGCCTCCCGTCACCAGGATCATCTCTCCTCCTTCCTGGAAGGGCTAGTGGGCGAGGTGTCTCGCTGTCGGTACCTGGGGTAGAACAGCGCCAGCCCGACGCCGGCAGCGGCCAAAGCCACCCCTGCCCAGCGTACTATGGCTTGGACATCTAGGCCAGGCGACTCGACGGCCGGGGTCGAGCTCCTGGTCGGCAGGTCTGCGAACTCGATGGTTAATCGCTCCCCTGCCCGCAGTCTTTGGCCGGACCAGTAGTCATACGATTCCTCTTCGATCTGGCGGGTTCCCTGATGGCTCAAAGTAGGGCTGGAGACGCTCGCCGCTCCCGCGGGCAGCAAGAGGTCATAGAACTCAATGGGATAGGTGATCGAATGCTGCCAGCGAAATGAGTCGCCCGCTAGGGGCAGGCGATAGGTGTAAATCAACTCGCGCTCGCCGGGCGGCAGCGGGGTGCGGATGTGCAACACGCCCTCTTCCAGCGTCACCTTGCCTAACGCATCTCCTTCCGTCAGCTGGAGATCGACGGCGCCCTCCGGGAGTGGAACGGCGATGCTTCCCCCGGCGGGAACGAAGGTGCGATTACCGGGGTTAGCCAGAACCAACAACTCGAGAACGGCCAAGCCCTGCACCTGAGGCACCACCACGTGATGGGCGCGGGCGATGCGCAGCGCCTGGTCGGAGTCCGTTATCTCGTACACCCAGAGCTCGAGCGAGTGCTGCGTCTCCCCCTGCAGGGCACGCCAGAACTCGCTCGTGTAGGATACCTCAGCGTAATCGACCGAGACCACGTAGCCATGCCGGGGCCCCATGGGCAGCCCCTCGAAACGGAATCCCCCCTCGTCATCGGTGGTGGCGGTTCGGGGCGGCATGGGCTCCATGCTAAAGTGAGTGAGGGTGACCTCCAGGCCGGCTGCTGGAACGCCCGTCGTGCCGTTCACCACCCTCCCCTCGATCGTCCCATTCTCTTGCGCCGCCAGGCCCGTCACTAAGACCAGGAAGAGCGCACTAGCCAGCCACACGGATTTCATGCCGGCTTTTGTAAGGGAGCTCCACACTGAGGACAGTAGCGGTCCTCGGCCCGCCGGGGATAGGCACAATGGGGACAGCGCGCCTCGACCTCGGCCGTCGCGCTCTGCTCCGCCCCGGCTGAGCGCTGGTCGATCTCCTGGAGAAGGCTAGCCACGCGCAGCAAATAAGCCCGGCGTTGGGCTTGATGTTCCTCCGCCGAGAGCCTGCCCATCTCGCGATCCAAGTCCAACTCTTTAAGGGCTCGATGTAGGGCCTCTCGCTCGGCGAAAAGCGCCTCCAGGTCTGTGTCGGCACTTGAGCCGCGCCCGACCAGATCGTGATCAAAGAGAGGCCGCAGCACGAAATAAAGAGCTAAACCAGCCAACCCCAAACCACCGATCATTTCCATGTTCGCAGGGGTCTCAGGCAGTCAATAAGAGCTCGATATTGGAGATCAGGAGATGGCGAGTCAGCGGCAGCGGATAATGGGCCGCCACTCGGCCCTGGCGATCGATGAAGAAGGTCTCCGGAACCCCGGTGATCTGGTATTGGCGCGCGATCCTTTGGCCTTTATCGGGGCCATTGGGGTAATCCACCGCGAACTCCTGCATAAAGGCGTGCGCCTCGGGCTCGGTATCGACGTAGTCGATGCCGATGAACACCACCCCCCGGTCGCGATAGGCGTGCCAGGCGTCGACCAGGATGGGGGCCTCGTCTCGGCAAGGGCCGCACCAGGAAGCCCAGAAGTTGATCACCACCACGTTTCCGCGCAAAGCGGAGAGACGGACGACCCCGCCGTCGAAGAGTTCCAGCTCGAACTCGGGGGCCGGGTTGCCGACAATGGCCTTGGGCGCTCGCGCTGACAAACCGAGGGCCAGAAGCGTGATCAGGCCCGCCGCCAGGGCGAGGATGAGGCCCTGAGCTAGCGTCCGGGGGCGAACCCATGGACTCGTGGCTACCATCAATCGATCTCCCCTAGTTCCTCCTCCGCCCGCCTAATATATTCCTCCGGGGGCCGCGCGCTCACCGACTCCAACTCGGCGATAGCTCCACGACGCCTGTGCCAATCGCGCAAGACGTAGGCCAGCCAGGCCGCTCCGCCCGCCAGGGCCAGGAAGGGTAATAGCCAGGCGCTCCAGTTAAACCCTTCACCCAGCAGAGGGGCGTTGACCACCTCCTCGCCGTACAGCGCTACAAAAGAAGCGACGATCTCCTCGCGACTCGCCCCCGCCGCCAGCTTTTGGCGGATCACCGCCCGCATTTGGTCGCAAATCAGTAAGGGGCACTCATGCAGGGTAAACCCCTCGCACAGGGGGCAGTTGAGGCTCTCCTCGATCTGGATGGCCTGCTGCTCCAAATCGTCTTCTTGCGCGGCGGCGGTGGAGGCCCAGCCTAAGCCGCCGATGAGAACGAGGAGGACCCCACCCAGGGCGGCCCTCCTCCCCAGCGACTGAACTCGCATTAAAAGCTCCTTAAAATCGTGTGGGCGATCCCGCTGGCTGGGGCGCGCCGCGTGGCACGCGCACTCGTGCCTCGCTGGCCTCCGGCCAAGCCGCGACCGCCGTGCCGGCGATCAAGATCAACGCACCCATCCAGATCCAGTTCACCAGCGGATTAATAAAGGCGCGTAGGGTTGCTGTCCCCTCCGGGCTGGCGGCGACCAGGATCAGGTACAGGTCTTCCAGGAAGAGGGTGCGCGGCTCCCCGATGGCACGAAAGATGTCCGCCTCGGTCATGGGCTGGTCGGGGCGCACGAAATGGAGTTCCTTAGCCGGCTCCGCCCGACCCAGATAGCGACCTTGGTCGTTATAAACGTCCAGGTTGGCTCGAATCAACTGCAGGTTCTCGTTGCGCAGCTCAGAGAACCCTTGGAAAACCAGCCGATAGCCGCCGATCTGCATGGCTTGGCCTGGGCCCAGCACGGCCTGGGCCTCTTGTTGATAGGCCTGCGAGCCGATGATCCCGGCCGCGGCCAGGATCACCCCCAGGTGGACGATGTAGCCTCCGTAGCGCGGCTGGTTGCGGGCGATCAGCTTTCGCAGGGCGACGCTATACGGTTCCCCCGTCAGGCGATGGCGGGCCAGCGTCCCCTGATAGAACTCGCGCACCGTCACTGCCCCGACGAAGACGCAGGTCGACAATCCGAGCAGGGCCGGCGGGAGACGCACGCCCATGAGCCATAAAACGATGGCGGCCACGATTCCTGCGCTGACAGGCCCACGCAGGCTGCGAACCAGGCTGCTTATCGTCTGGCGTCGCCAGGCGATGAGCATGCCCAACCCCATGGTGATCAAGATGGCCAGGAAGATGGGGGCGGAAACCTGGTTGAAGAAGGGCGCTCCTACGGTGACCTTCACCCCCCGCACCGCCTCGGAGAGGATGGGAAAGATGTTGCCCCAGAAGATGGCGAAGGTGGCACCCAGGAACAGAAGGTTATTCAACAAGAAAGCGGCCTCTTTGGAGAGGATCGCTTCCAACTGGTGATCGCCACGCAGTTGATCCCAGCGTCGGAAGAGGAGCAGCAGCGAGCCGATCAGCGAGAGGGCAATGTAGGCCAGGAAGGCCGGGCCGATGGAGGACTCGGTGAAGGAGTGGACGGAATCGATGATGCCGCTGCGGGTGACGAAAGCCCCGAAGATGGCCAAGTTGTAGGTAAGGATGATCAATAGCATGTTCCACACCTTGAGCATCCCCCGCCGTTCGGTGACGATCACCGAGTGCAGGAAGGCGGTGCCGGTCAGCCAGGGCAGGAAGGAGGAGTTCTCCACCGGGTCCCAGCCCCAATACCCGCCCCAGCCCAGCTCCACGTAGGCCCACTGCCCGCCCAAGGTGACGCCCAGGCTCAGGAACAGCCAGGCCAGCAGCGTCCAGCGGCGGGTGGCGCGAATCCACCCGGCGTCCAGTTTTCCGCTGAGCAGCGCGGCCATGGCGAAGGCCCAGGGCACCGAGACACCCACGTAGCCGAGGTACAGGTTGGGCGGATGGATGGCCATGCCCAGATTTTGCAGCAGAGGATTCAGCCCCAGTCCATCGCCAGGGATAAAGGGCAATTTCTCGAAAGGATTGGCCAAGAAAACCAGTAGGATCAAAAAGAAGGATTGGGCGATCGACAGCACCGCGGAGGTGTAAGGCAGCAAAGCGGGATGGCGATCACGATAGAGGTAAGTCACCGCGGTGGCGAACATCGATAAGATCCAGGTCCAGAACAAGAGCGACCCAGCGTGGCCGCCCCACAATGAGGTGATCAAGTAGAGGGTGGGCATGTGGCGGCTAGAGTTCTCGGCCACATAGCGGATCTGAAAATCGTGAACCAGGAATGAGTAAACCAAGAGGAGGACCGCGAGGGTGAGCAGGCCGCCCGCGGCAAAGACCGCGTTGCGGCCGCTGGCCACCAACTGGGGCTCGCCGCGGCGCTGACCCCACAGGCAGGCCGCCGCCGCATAGAGGGCGGAGGCCATGGCCAGGACGATGGCGATGTAGCCTAGATCGGCCAACCAAACCCCCTACTGAATCTCAGCCCGCACGTATTTGGAGGGGCACTGCACTGACATGGCGTCAGCCACGAAGCTCTGACCCGGCGTGTACTCCCCCTCCATGATCACGTGAGGGCTGGTCCAAAAGGTGTCGGGAACCAGGCCACGATAGATGATGAAGATGCGCTGGGAGGGGTTGTCGGGATTGAACAAGGTAAAAGCCAAAGTGTCGCGCTCCGCATCCCACTCGATCGAATCCTTGTCGATGGCCCCCGCTACGCGGATGCGCTCCCCCACCGGGATGCCCTGGGCAATCACCTCATCGATGGTGTGATAGAAAACCAGCGAGCTGCTGGTTGCGGTAAATAGCAGATAGGCGAAGGCCGCCAGGATGATCGCCCCACCCACCACGAATTTCGCGCTTTGTGGGTTGGCCCATCTTCGGGCGATCTCGATGGTTGCGCTGGCCTTAGCCATTGCTCGCTCCCCCTCAAACGCTCAAACCCGCTCTCACTATACCCCAAAACGGCCAAAAGGCAAAATTCATGGCCTCACTGACCCATCATCTGCCGCATCATATCGCGCATCCCGTCCGCCATCCCATGGTCCATGGGGCCCATCATTCCCTGCATCATGTTCATCATGTCGCCCATGCCGTTCATCATACCCGTCATCTGTGACCAACTGAGCCATTGGACCAGAGTCAGGAGCAAAGCGATGAACAGCACCGCCAGGGCTAGAAGCAGCGTGATGGCGCTTAATCCCAATACATATTCGGCTCGAATCATGGGATACTCCCCTCCTCTTCTAGACTGTCTTGCTGCCGAAGAGCTGGATGAACCACTCCTCGATGCCCCTAAACCAGACTTGGACATCGGGAGGTAGATAACGGTTGAACATAGTCAGATTGCCGCTAATCATCAATAGTCCCAGAGCCAATAGAATCATGCCGCTGGCCGTGCTGCTCGTATGCAAGACGAGTCCCCGCTGTCCGAGGTTGAGAACGAAAGACCTGCCGTGCAGGATACGCCAGGCACGGCTGTTTCGATCCGTCCGGCCAAGGAAGGTAGAAATCAGGATGAGCGGCAGCCCTAAGCCGAGTGCGTAGATCAACATGAAGAGCATACCCTGATACACGGTGGCCGTCGAGGCGGCCATGATCAGGAAGCTGCCCAAAATGGGGCCAATGCAGCCGGTCCAGCCCAGCGCGAAGGTGGCTCCGAAGAGAAACGAACCGCCCAGGGTGGCCGAGGGCTGTTGCTCGATGTGTAGCCCGCCAAAGCCCTTGCCCAAGATAGCGAGCAGACCAAAGGCGATGATGACTAGGCCGCCCAGGGTGGCCATGGCGCCGAGGTGCTGACGAAGGAAGCTGCCGATTAAGGTGGCGCTACCCCCTATCAGGCTGAACACGACGGCCAGACCCAGGAAGAAGGCCACGGTCATCAGGGCCACGCGCTTGCGATCCGCGGAGACGGTGAAGGAAAAGTAGGCGGGCAGGATCGGTACCGTGCATGGCGAAATAAAACTCAGCACCCCTGCTACAAACGCCAAGACGCCCATCAAGGCCAGGCTATCCTTGGGCAGGTTGCCCTGGACCGTCCGGCCAGTTGATGGCTCCGCCCAAGCTGGAGCGCTGGCTAACCCGAAAATAACGAGGGCCAGAAGGCTTCTCCAGGTATACTTCATCCTAGCCACCCCAACTCAGGCCTCCGTCTTCGCTGCGGAAGA
>JACPWV010000165.1 GCA_016196905.1 Chloroflexota bacterium
GCCCCCTCAAGGATGGGGTCATCTACGACTTCGATGTCACCGAGCGCATGCTGCATTACTTCATCCGCAAAGTGCATGACCAGACCCTGTTTGCGGTGCCCCGTCCCCGGGTGGTAGTGGGCCTGCCCAGCGGGGTGACCGAAGTGGAGCGACGCGCTGTCCACGACGCCTGCGTCAGCGCCGGCGCGCGCGAGGCCTACCTCATCGAGGAGCCCATGGCGGCCGCCATCGGGGCCGGGCTGCCGGTGGGGGATTCCCTGGGCAGCATGATCATCGACATCGGCGGGGGAACCTCCGAGTTCGCTGTCTTTTCTCTGGGGGGGATCGTGGTGTCCAACTCCATCCGCGTGGCGGGGGACGAGTTGGACGAGGCCATCGTTCAATACGTCCGCCAAAAGTACAACCTGCTCATCGGCGAGCGCAGCGCGGAGATGATCAAGATCGCCATCGGCTCCGCCTACCCTCTGCCCGAGGAGCAGACCATGATCGTGCGCGGCCGCAACCTGATCACCGGCCTACCCGACGCGGTAGAGATCTCCAGCGTGGAGGTGCGCGAGGCCCTCTCCGCCCCCCTGGAGCAGATCATCGCCACGCTCAAGAAGACATTGGACGAGACCCCGCCCGAGCTGATCGCCGACCTCATGGAGCAGGGCATCGCCCTGGCCGGCGGCGGGGCGCTGCTCAAGGGCATGGCCGAACGCCTCTCCGAGGAGGCTAGGATGCGGGTTTATGTGGCCGAGGATCCTATGACCTGCGTGGCCCGCGGAGCGGGAAAAGTCCTGGAAGAACTGGATACGCTCCGCCGTTTCCTCACCCCGCCCAGCCACCGCGCCGTCGTCCCCCGTCGGGTGTAACCTTTCGATCTTTTCCCTCGACTCGGTCCGCCTCAGGCGGATGGCGGGAAGGAACTGAGTGGCTCGCCTGCGCCTCTCTACCGCCCAGTTATTCCTTTTGGCCCTCGCCGCCAGCGTCCTTATCTTGGCCCTGGACTCGAGCGGGCTGCTGCGCCCGGTTGAGGGTACGATCCTGCGCACCATCCTTCCCTTGCAGCGCGCCCTGAACCAGGTCGGCCAAGATCTGTCCAACCTCGGCCAGTACCTGCGAGATATCGATGAGCTGCGCCAGGAGAGGGAAGAGCTGCGCGCGCTGGTAGATCGGCTGACCATCGAAAACGTCGAGTTGCGCGAAGCTCAAATTGAGAATGTGGAGCTGCGCCAGCTGCTCCAGTTCGTCGAATCCAATCCCAGTCTGCAACTGGTCGCGGCGGAGGTGGTGGGGAGGGATCCCCTCCCGCTGTCGCGCAGTCTGCTCATCGATCGGGGGAGCGAGCAGGGCATCGCCTCTGGGATGCCGGTGGTCACCGCCCGCGGTCTGGTGGGCCGCATCGTGGAGGTCTATCCCCGAGTTTCCCGCGTTCTCTTGCTCATGGATGCTTCCAGCTCAGTCAATGCGCGGATCCAGAACTCGCGTGCCACCGGGGTGGTGGAAGGGACGGGCGCCAATACCTTGGTGATGCGTTTCATCCAACAGGCCGAGCCGCTGGCCGAGGGAGACATCGTGCTCACCTCTGGGCTGGGCGGCAACTTTCCACGGCGGCTGGTGATCGGCCAAGTCACGGCGGTGCACCAAAGCGATGTGGAACTTTTCCAGAGCGCGGAGGTGAGGCCGGCGGTGGATTTCTTGCGCCTGGAGTTGGTTTTGGTGGTGATGAAATTCGAGCCGCGGGAGTTCCCCCTGCCGAGTGAGGAGGCCACTCCCTGAATCCCTATGCCGTGATCTTGCTGCTGAGCCTCACCGGCCTGCTGCAGGCTTCGCTCCTGTCCCACCTGTCCGGCGGGAACAACCTGGACCTCACTCTGGTCTTGGTGGTTTCCTGGAGCCTCCTGCGCGGCCCGCGCGAAGCCATCCTCTGGGGGTTCATCGGTGGGCTCGTTCTGGACCTCCTGTCAGGATGGCCCACCGGACTCTCGGCATTGCTTCTAACCCTGATCGCCACCCTGATCAGCTTGGGACAAGAAAGGTTCTACCGCGGGCTGCCCATCCTGCCCCTGGGGGCGATGGTGGTCGCCAGCCTGCTCTATCATACTGCCCTTCTCCTGGTGGGAGGCCTCCTCGGTCGCCGAGTCGATCTGCTGAGCGAAATTTCCAACTCGCTGGTCCCCGCCCTGGTCGCTAACTTAGTGGCCACCCCGTTTCTTTATTACCCCTTACGAGCACTCCATCGCCGGCTGGGCCCACCCCGCTTGGGTTGGTAATCCACCGAGGTACGCCTCGGGCGAATGGCTGCCTTGCCTGATGCGCCTGAGGTGGACATAGGCGCCGATGGACCGCATCCGGGCCTTGTCAGCGCCCTGGCGCTGGGCTATAATGGGCCCACCGGTGGGGAGGGCGAGGGATGCGAAGCAACCCCCGACTGTGGGTTCTGCGCGTTGTTATTTTCATTGCCTTTGGGTTTGTCATCATCCAGTCAGCCTACCTGCAACTGGTAGCCGGCGAGAGCTATCGGGAGCAGGCCGATGACAACCGCTTCCGCCTGGTTTCCATCCCCACCCCCCGCGGGGTCATCTACGATCGCTACGGAACTCTGCTGGTGCGCAATCTGCCCAGCTTCAGCGTGTCCCTGCTCCCCGCTTACCTGCCCGAGGACAAAGAGGAACAGGTCATCGCCCGGCTGAGCGAACTGCTGGGCCTCCCCGTTGCAGAGCAGGTCGTCTCCCGCCAAGAGCTGAAGCTTTTCCTAGACCAAGGCCTCCTTGACCCGGGAGAGATCGTCACCCGGCCCGGGCTGCGCGAGTTGATCCGGGCTGGGCGCGAAGAGCCCTTCGTCCCCCTGGTGCTGGCGCGGGACGTGCCACGGGAGGTGGCCTTCATCATCGAGGAAGAACATCTGGATCTGCCCGGGGTGCTGGTGCAAGCCGAGGCCATCCGCGAGTACCTGACCGGCCCCCTCACCGCCCACCTCCTGGGCTACGTGGGCCCCGTCCCCCGGGAGCGCCTAGCCCCATACCTGGAGGCCGGCTACGAACCCTGGGAGCGGGTGGGCTTGACCGGGGTGGAATTGGCCTTGGAAGACGAGCTGCGTGGGAGGCTAGGGCGAAAATATGTCGAGGTGGATGCTGCCGGCCGTGAGGTTCGCACCGTAGGGCGCACCCTTGCTCCCCAGCCGGGACACAATCTAATCCTGACCATCGACTTGGAGCTGCAGTCGGCGGTGGTCGACTTCCTCCAACGGGGAATGCTGACTGCCCGCTCACCCTCTGGGGTGGCCATTGCCATGGACCCCCGCACCGGTGAGATCTTGGCGATGGTCTCCCTGCCCCACTAC
>JACPWV010000134.1 GCA_016196905.1 Chloroflexota bacterium
CGCATCCTCTACTTGAGTTCAGTGGAGGGAGGGGAGATCTATGTGATGGACGCCGACGGCAGCAACCCGGTGAACCTGACCCGCACGCCCGGGCTGGATGATGTCCCCGTTTGGTCGCCTGACATGAGCCGTGTCGCCTTCTACTCCGACCGGGACGACGATTGGGAGATCTATTCGATGCGGGCTGACGGAAGCGACCAGATCAACCTGACCAACCACCCAGCCCTGGATGCCTTTCCCGCCTGGTCGCCGGATGGGGAGAAAATCGCCTTCTATTCCCATCGGGATGGCGACTGGGAGATCTATTCGATGCGAGCCGACGGGAGCGATGTGCGGCGGCTCACCTTCAGCCCGGATTTCGATGGCTATCCCGATTGGTCTCCCGACGGCAGCCGCATCCTCTTTCACTCGCACCGGGATGCGGGCAACGGGGAGATATATGTGATGAACGCGGATGGGAGCGTCCCCACTCGCCTGACCTTTGATCCCGGCGAGGACACCGACCCGGCCTGGTCGCCCGATGGCCAGTGGATTGTCTTCAACTCCGATCGGGATGGGGACCACGAGATCTACGTCATGCCCGCGCCTGGGCCACAGGAACAGATGGAGGCCGAGCCGAGCCTGGTCAAACTCACCGATAACGAGGTGGGGGACATCGAGCCCGACTGGTGGTGCACGCCGCTGGAGGGGGAGGCGAGTTGAGCCTGCCATCGCGATTTTTGGGCTGCATCGTGCTCCTCGTCGTAACCGGCTGCTTGGCCGCCACCCCCTCGCCGGCCCCGACCCCCACCGCTACGCCCGAGCCCACGCCCACAAACACGCCAGCTCCTACTCCCACCGTACAGGCTAGGGGCACGTTGGTCTTCAACGAATCGAACACGGTCCAGTATGCCTTTGCGGCAGGGAGCCTCAACCCGCTGCGCATGGCTTTGGTGGGGGAGTCCTTGTACTTTATCGATGCTGGATCATTAAAGCGCGTCGACTTGGATCGTCCGACCGAGATCACGATCATGGTGACGCCCGGAGATCTGCTGAGCCAGGTTCCGGTCAAGGAGCTAGGCGACCTGGCCGTGGCCGAGGACGGCAGCCTTCTATTGCTCGATCACTCGGGGGATGTGTATCGCTATCATCCTCGGGATGGGAGGAATCAGGTGGAACGCTACGCCATCATGCCTTACACTGCCTTCCGCCAATACCTCTCCTCCATCGCGGCCGACGGGGATACCTACTACCTCTTGGATATCAACATCGGCCAGGTCTGGCGACATGCCGACGGGAATGCTCGAATGATTTTGGAGAGCGACCTCCTCAAGGAGGCGATCGATTTCGCCGTGGGAGATGAGGACCTGTACGTGTTGACCTCGCCCCGAGAGGGGAGCCGTTTGGTGAAGCTGGTCGCGCCGGATTATTCGATCTCCGCGGAGTTCAAGCCACCCGCGTTGGAAAAGCCGAGCTATCTCCGTCTGGAGGATCACTTGTGGGTGATCGATCAGGGTGGCCAGCGGGTGCTGATGTTGGACTCTCTCAGCGGGGGGATTCTGCGCGAACACCTTGTGACCGATCCGACCGCCAGCCTGCGGGCGGTGGCCAACCGCGGCGATCTCCTCTATTTGGTCGGGCGCGACCAGCTTTGGGTCTACCCGGGCTTAACCCCAAACAGGAACACTCCCCCGCGCGAAGTCGGTGGCGGCCTCCGGCCGGACGACCCGGCGGTGCTGGAGCGGTTAAAAGGACTGGACTGGCCCATCCAGGGGACGGCGCTCTCGGAGCTCTCCTTCCGCCTGCCCGGGGCACCGCGCGCCTATCGCTATGGGGTTCACGAAGGCATCGATTTCTTCTGGTCCGGCCAAGGCGTGCTGAGCCGGGACACGCCGGTGCTGGCGGTGGCCGAGGGGACCATAGTGCGCGCCGATTGGGACTATGTAGAACCGAGCGCGGAAGAGATGGACGCCATGCTGGCCCGAACCCGCCAGCTACGCTACACACCTCCGGACATCTTCGATCGATTGCGGGGCCGCCAGGTGTGGCTCGATTTGGGAGATGGTATTATCGTCTACTACGCGCACCTGAGCCGCATCGCTGAGGGGCTTCAAGTGGGGCAGCGCGTTCAACGCGGGCAGGTATTAGGCTACGTGGGGAACTCGGGCACGCCTGAGGCCCAGTGGGGGGAGGAGATCGGCCTGCACCTGCACCTGGAGGTGCGCATGGGCGGGCACTACTTCGGCCAGTACCTTCGCCCCTCCGAAGTGCGAGCCTGGCTGGAGCGACTTTTCAGTTCTCAAGCGGGTTGATTCGTTCTATAATCGTGATATGGGGAACATGAACCGCCGCACGATCCTTCTCGGTCTGGTCGCGATTCTCGCCGTAGGGCTCAGCTTTCAAATCCTGCGCTACATGGCCTACGCCGGCTCTATTCGTCCCGGCCTGCGCGCCGGAGGCATCGAGCTGGGGGGGGTGAGCGCTGACGATGCGGCGCGCCGACTGGAGTCGGAGCTGGCCTTGGTGTTGGCCCAGCCGATTGAGCTCCGCTACGTCGACGAGTCGCTCTCCCTCTTCCCGGAACAGGTCGGCTTGCGCCTGGACGCGATGGCCACCGCTCAAGAGGCGCTTCGACTGAGCCAAACTGATCAGTCCTTTTTCGGCGGGTTCCTCGACTTTACCCTGCAGGGCCCCCAGCGCCTCGAGATGGAGGTCCCGCTGCGAGGCAGCTTGGACGAGCAGCTACTGCGCGCTCATCTGGCTCAAGTAGCCGCCGAGCACGACCAGGAACTCAGCCCGGTGGAGATCCAGTGGGACACCCTGACCTTATATCCAGGCCAGGAGGAGCGGCGGCTCGACCTGGAGGCCTCGTTGCCGGTGGTGGAGCGCGCCCTGCTCTCGGTGGATGAGCGCGTGGCCGACTTGGTGGTGGAGCGGCGGCCGCCATCGCCGCCCGAGCTGAGCGTTCTGCGCGATCTGCTGCAGCATCGCATCGATCAATTTGTGGGCTTGGTGGGTGTTTACCTCACCGATCTGGAGAGCGGCCAACGCCTGGAAATCAACAGCGACACAGTTTATTCGGGGATGAGCATAGTCAAGGTGGGAATCATGGTGACCACCCTGATCGATCTGA
>JACPWV010000135.1 GCA_016196905.1 Chloroflexota bacterium
AGCGCACCCCCATGCAGTGGGACGCCTCCTCCTATGCCGGCTTCAGCACGGTGGAGTCCTGGCTCCCGGTAAATCCCGACCACTGGGAACGAAACGTCAAAAGGCAAGCCCAGGATCCCCACTCCATGCTAAACCTGGTCAAGAGTCTCCTGCGCCTCAGGCGAGAGAGCCCGGCCCTGGTGGCCGGGGCATACGAGACCGTCGCTGCTCCCGAGGGGGTTTATGCCTACTTCCGTGCCACCGCGGAGGAGCGGATTCTGGTCGCACTCAATTTCACCCCCAAGCCTCGGATCTTGAGGGCGACGGGGGGTAGGGTGCTCGTTTCCACTCATCTCGATCGGAACGGTTCGGAAGTGGGACCCCTGTTGCTCAGGGAGAACGAAGGGATTGTCTTGCGGCTGTCGAGGTAGGACTGCCAAGAGCCATCGGTGCGTTGAATTGTAGCAGATTGCCAGCGATCACCTTTACAGCAATTCTAACAGATATATCAACCAGGGACCATTTCTCCAGAATAGGACTATGTTTTACTCACCATTGACAACCTTTGTAGATGTTTTCTTCAAAAACAGCGGGCCGGACGTTCCGACCGGCCCGCTCGATTTCTCGTCGATCGAAGATCGATCTACATCGCCTCCAGCCGGCCGCGGCGCTTGGCGAAGTACTCGAAGCTCTTGAACAGCGAGTAGCCCAGCGCCAAATACAGTGCGCCGATGAATGCCTCGCCCAAGAGCGAGGGCGCCACCTCGGCTAGCGAGGCGCCAGCCACGATCTGGCGAGTCGCCAGGATGCCCCTCGTGAGCGGCAGCATATAGGAGAAGGTGCGCACGGCTTCGGGGAAATTTTGCAGGGGCACATTGGCCCCACTAAAAACCAACAAGAGAAAATAGACCATGTTGTTGACAAAGAAGGTATCCAGGGCCACCAGGCTGACCGCCCCCATCAGCAGGCCCAGGCCGCAGGTGCTGGCGGTGGTGATCAAGATCACCAGTGCCATAGCCAGCGGATCGGCTTGAGAGAGGTCCACGCCCAGGAGCAGCGCTGCCCAGGCCAGCCCCATCACCACGCCCAGGATACCGTCCACGATATGGACAAAGGCGCGCCCAAAAAAGAGGAAGAAGCGATTGGCCGGCGAACCGAAAAGGTAAATCAACGTCCCCTCCCAGCGTTCGCCCCCTACGCTCATGGTCACCCCGTAGATGCCGCTGATGGCCGCCACCTGGAGCGCGTTCCCGATGGCGTAGAAAGAGGCCGTCTGAGGTCCCGTGGCGAAAGTCCCTAGCAGGGTGAAAAAGAGGATCTGGTTGAGGGGCAGGATAATCTTGGAGGCCACGTAGCGGATGGGCTCGAACCAGCGGAAGAGCGCCACATAGGAGAGAACCGCCCCGCTCAAGAAAATGCGCAGATTGGCGATCAGTCCCTGCATCAGTGCCTCACGAATCGCCACTCGCGAACCGCCATCCTCCGTATCGAAAAAGACTTACTCGATGACGCCCCATGCGCATATCCGTGCCCTCTCCGTCGAACACTTACAGGATGCGATCAAGGATCGTGTTCAGGGGGCCACAGCTGCTTGGGTTGATCGACAGGGAGACCGCGACTCGGATCGCACATCCCCTTTGGACTTTGCTATTGAAGGCCGAGCGTCGCGTCAATTTTGGCGCGCCTCAGAACCATGCCAAACAGGCGTCCCGATAGAAAGATGTAGATCGCGCTGAACAATAAGAGCATGGCCCAATCAAGGGCCACCGGAAAGTTAGGATAGACGCTCCCAGAGCCAGAGCTGGTGGCGTGGAGCGCCTGGGCCGCCCAATAGGGCGAAAGCATATAACTCAGTGGAGTGGACCAGCCAGGCAGCATCAGGATGGGAAACAGAAAGCCCCCCAGCACGTAAACGGGGAACTCCAAGGCGTTCACCCAGCCTTCCACGGCCGGGCTCAGCGCAAAGAAGGGCGCGATCACCAGCCCGAAGGTGACGAAAGCCAGCAGGGTTAAAGCCAGTGAGATCAAGAAGCCGGGTAGATCCATGATGTAGAGGGTAAATCGAAAGAGGGCTGCGGCCATGAGATAACCCACGACCATCGAGCTGAGGGAGAGCAGGACGCTGGCCAGCACCTTGCCGATCATCACCACCCCTAGCGGCGTGGGCGTCCCCACCAGCATCTCCAGGGTGCCATACCAGCGCTCGCCGCGGATAGCGAAGGAACTGGTGAAGAGCAACCCGCTCCACAGCCCGGTCATCCCACTGCCCACGATGAGGTAGATGGCGATGTCGGGCGCTTTGTCCCGCTGGATATAAATGGCTAGGAGGGCGATGAGCAGCGGCTGGATGAGCACGGTGAAGACGACGAACAGATCCACCGCCTGCATCTTCAAGTGGAGCAGGAACACGGTGGCCACCACGCGGAGATACGCTCTCAAGGTCGATCGGTTCATGGCCATCGATCCCCGCCACCGATGGCCGGCAGCGGCTCCACCGGGCGCGGCTTCGCCCGCAGGCCCAGCACCCAGAACACCCCCGCCGCCAGGAGGCCCAAGAGCAGGGTTCCTTGCCACAAAGCGGCCGGGCTGATGGTATCGTTAACATAGCCCAAGGCCACCGGACCCAGACCCCGCGCCACTCCCCCGCTCAGGCTGTGCACCGCCATGTAGCGGCCGCGCAGCTCGGGCGCGGCCAGGTCGGCGACGACCGCCAGCGAGGTGGGGGCCCACAGCAGCTCGCCGATGGTGTAAACCACCGCAGCCAGCCACAACAAGGCAAAGCTGGATAGATAGGCCACGCTGCCCGAACCCAGCGCCACCAGCAGGCTGCCCACGGCCATGACGCTCATGCGAGGGTAGCGTTTGATGAAGCGGGCTACCGGCAGTTGGAAGAGGACGATCATCGCCCCGTTGGTGGTCATCAACAGCCCGAAGCCGCTCTCGGGGATGCCGCGCACCTCTTTCAGGAAGATAGCCAGCAAGGTCAGCATGGGCATGTAGGCCATTTGAAGGAGGGTATTCCCCACATTGAAGGCCAGAAACGGAAGATCGCGCGCCACCTGCCGATATCCACCCTCGCCTCTCTCTTCTCGCTGAGCGCTGCGCGCGGGCAGCGTCTCGCCTACCCAGAAAAGAAAGAGGAAGAAGATCAGTGCTGAGAGGGCGGCCGCAGTGCCAAAGGAGAGGGTGAAAGATCGCACAGCCATGAACCCGCCGATGCCGGGGCCCAGGGCGAAGCCGACATTTTGAGCTACCCGTAATAGAGCATAAGCTTCCGGCCGCTGTGCGGGTGGCACCAGGTCGGCCACCATGGCATTGGTGGCGATCATCCCCACCGGCCAGATGGCGCCGCTGAGGGTGCTCAAGATGACGAAGCTCTCTAGCGACGGAAACAGGATGAAACCGATGTTCACCACCGCCAGCCCGGCCATGCTGAAAAGCATGCCCCAGCGCCGGCCGAAGCGATCCACGAGTGTACCCGCCGCCGGCTGGGTGACGATCCCCGCCACGGCGCTCAAGCCCAAGAGCAACCCGACCGTGGTCAAGGAGAGACCCGACACCTGACGCACGTAGAGGCTGAGGAAAGGCCACACCATGGCGCCCCCGGTGGAGCTGACCAGCCCTCCCAGGAAAAGGATCCAGAATTGGCGGGGCTGTGATCGATACAGCGATGCAATTCGAGCGATCAAGGCGGCATCCTCACCACGAACTATTCGATCGGCTCCGAGGCAGCTGGCGCCGATGGTTGGATGGCGCGCACCAGGCCTCCCAGCGCCAGAAAGGCCAGCGCGGACACTAGGCCGAAGGCCATGGCCCCTTGCCACATCGCCGCGGGCCCGAAGGTGTCGTTGAGCCATCCTCCCAGGACCGGCCCCACCCCGAAGGCGATACCCCAGGTCAGGAAGAAGGCGGCCATATAGCGGCCCCGCATGTCCAGAGGGGCTACATCGGCCACGTAGGCCGAGGCGGTAGGGCTGGCCAAAAGCTCTCCGACCGTGATCACCACCATGCTCAGGACGAACAGGAGATAACGGTCGAAAAAGGCGATGCTCCCTGCGCCCAGCGCGTAGAAAAGCGCCGCGGCGACCATCACCGGCATCTTGGGGAAGCGCGCCAGCCAGCGAGCGATAGGGAACTGGAAGAAGACGACCATCAGGGCGTTGATCGTCACCAAAAATCCGAACATGTTCTCAGGAATCCGGTAGTTGGTTTTTAGATGGACGGAAAGGAGCACCCAGGGGATGGCGTAGGCCAGGCTCATGAGGATGGAGGCCCCGCAGAAGGCCAGAAAGGGGCCATCGCGAAGCAAATGGCCATAGCCGAGAGATGCTTGATCCCCTTCCAAGGTGGCTTCGACCAGGGGACGTGTCTCAGTGGTGCGAAAGATGATGAGGAGCAGATACACCAGGGTGGCGGTGGCCGCGATGATAAAAGCCCAGAAGTAGGAGACCCCCGCCACGAAACCCCCTACGGCCGGGCCCACCGCCGCCCCCGCGTTGGTGGCGATGCGCAGTAGGCCATAGGCCTCCTGGCGCCGCGGGGAGGGGGTCACGTCGGCGACCATGGTCCCGATGGCCAAGGAGGGGATGCCCCCCACCAGCCCGAAGACGAGCATGAGGACAGCCATCATGGCCAAGCTATTGGCGAAGGCGAAGGCCACCAAGCCGGCGATGTCCAGAGCTAGCGTCACAACCAATACGCCCCGGCGCCCGAAGCGATCCACCAAGGGGCCGGCCACGCTCTGGGCTAACAGCCCGGTGAGGGAGGAGCCTGCGATGAGCAGCCCCACCGTGGTCAGGGAGGCGCCCAGCCGCTCGTGAACATAAATGGCGAAAAAGGGGTAAACCATGAAACGGCCGGTGGAGGCGATCAACTCCCCCGTGAAGAGCACCCAGAAAAGGGGGCGGTGTGCCTCTCGCAGGCTGGCCAGGCGGAAACGGATGGCAGGGATCACCGATCAGTCCACCTGGGCCAAGCCCCGGTCTCCGCCCACCAGCCGCACGTAGGCGTCCTCCAGGGTCGGCTCGCGGACCACCACCTTGCCCACCCGGGCGGTGTCCAGGAGGCGCAGGATCTCCGGGATCAGCTCCGACCCCTGGGGCGACTGGACCAGAAGGATCTGTTTTTGTTCAAAGTCTTCAACCGAGACGGCATCCACGGTCGGCAGCGCCCGCACCTGATCGATCACCGGGGGAGCGATGCCGAAGACCTCCAGCTCGATGACCCGCAGGTCCCGGACGTATCCCTTCAAGCGTTCCGGGGTGTCCAGGGCGACGATCCTCCCGTGGTTGATCACCGCGATGCGATCGCACAACGCATCGGCCTCGAACATATAATGGGTGGTTAAGAAGATCGTCTTGCCCTGCCCCTTGAGGTCGCGGATGACCTGGCGCAGTTCGCGCGCCCCGACGGGATCCAGGCCCATGGTCGGCTCGTCCAGGAAAAGCACCTCTGGGTCGTGGAGCAGGGCCCGTGCCACATGCAGCCTCTGCCGCATCCCCCGGGAATATCCCTCCACCTTTTCGTCTTCTCGACCGAGCAGGCCCACCAGTTCCAGCAGTTCGTCGATCCGCCTTCGCGAACGATCGGGATCCATATGGTATAAGTCGGCGAAGTAGCGCAGGTTGTCGCACGCAGAGAGGCGCCAGTACAGGCCCCGCTCGCCGCCGAAGATGAAACCGATGCGTGGCCGCACCCGATCCGCCTGGCCCACCACATCGAACCCCAGGATGCTGGCCTGCCCGCCGGTGGGGATTAGAAGAGTGGTCAATATTTTGACCGTGGTGGTCTTCCCAGCGCCGTTGGGCCCCAATAGACCGAAAAGCTCCCCGGGGCGCACCTCCAAGGAGATGCCATCCAGAGCCACTACCTCGCGGATGTGCCGCCGCAAGGTTCCGATGGTGGCACGGTACACGCGCCGTAAGTTGCGAATCTCTATGGCGTTCAAGGTCTACTCTCAGGAGGCCAGGTACTCTTTCAGGTGTTGGCTCAACTATTCGATGTCAGTCCAGCGCACGGCGTAAGTGATCCGATTGTTGACCGGGCGCTCCTCGGTGAGTTGGGTATCGTATAGGATGGCCATCAATCTATGACCAAAAAGAGGGAGGCATGCCGACGGAAGCAAAAATTCTATTAGAAAAATTGGCCTTTGTCAATATGAACTTGATCTGGATGGCATTCTATTAAGTCGATATTTCTTGCTGAGCAGCAGATTTGGCGCTACCTCGGCCCCAGGCCCACAGGATCGCGCCGCCTAATGTGACTGCGAGCAAGCCCAGCAAGCCGCCCTCGGGGCCGAAGGCGCCGCCAGTGAGGAGCGAATCCCCACCCACGGGACGCACCTCCAGTAGGCCGCTGGTATTTAGTCCGCTCACGGGGAATGAGAACAGCGGGCCCTCGGCGAAGTTCCAGGCCAAGTGGAAAGCCATAGGCAGCCACAAAGCGCGAGTGAGCAAGTAGCTGTAGGCTAATAGCAGCCCCGCCGCGATCAGGCCCACCCAACCGAGAAACCCGAAGCCCGGATTGAGCGCGTGGAACACGGCAAAAGACACCGACGAGCCCAGAGCAGCCACGAGGGGTCCCCAGGCGTATTCCAGGTTCTGAAGAACGTAGCCGCGGAACACCAACTCCTCATAGATCGCCACGCACACAAAAAGGATGAACCAGCCTGCTAAGCTTGTAACCAGGCTCGAGATCGCCCGCGACTCCCAGGCAAAGCCGTCGAAGGCTAGCCAGCCGGCTCCCAACTCGATGAAGAAAACACCAGCGATGAGCACCAGGCCCAGAGCCAGGCCGATGATGACCTCGCTGGCCAACCCTTTCGTTATCCGCAAGCCGAGATCTAAAAAGGGGCGCCGATCAACGAATCGACGGAAAGCGAAAGTAATTCCCAGAGCAGCGACCAAGCTGGCCCCAGCCGACAGGACCTGAACAATTAGTGGGATGTCCTCGAGCCGCGCTGGGGGCGTCTGGCCACTAAGAGCCAAAACGATAACCCAAGCGACGAACAACGGAATTTGAATAACCAAGGATGCGAAGAAATAAGCGGGCAGATAGAGGACGACGCGCCACGTGGGCCGCAGTCGGCCCACGGCTGCGGAGACGCCAGTCATAGAGGATTCTCACCCCCTGACCGAGGAGAGCCCAGAACCCCCAGCCGGGCCAGGGCCCACAGGATGAGCAGAGCCACCAGAGGCAGGCCCAAATCGAAAAGGCCCACGTGGGGTCCCATAACCCCGCCCGTGCTCCACACATTAAACTCCAGTATCTCTATTCGTATCAGCCCTCCCGAGGGCACGCCCCGCCCCGGGATGTCGAAGAGGCCCAAGCCCACGAAATCGGCCGCGAAATGCATAGCGATGGGCAGCCAGAGCTGGCGGGTAATGAGGTAGGCGTATGCAAGCAAAGCGCCGACCATGGCTAGATAGATAAAATCCAGTCCCGTGAAGCCAGGGTTTAGGATATGAAAGCCCGCAAAGACAAGCGAGGAGATGGTCACGCCCCATAAGGGCCGTCCAACACGGAGTAGGTTCTGAAGGATGTATCCCCGGAAGGCCAGCTCCTCCCCGACCGCCACCGCTGCAGCAAACACTGCAAACCCCAGTGTAGAGAGGGCTAGGTAGAGCCCGGAGGCGCGTTCCCAGGCGGAGCCGACAATCCCCATCCATCCCACCCCGAGTGAGAAGAGAGTCCATAACAAGGTGAGCGCGCTGAAAAGAAGAAGCCCTAAAGCACTGTGCTTGAGCCAACCCGGTCTCGGAAGTAGCCCGAGGCTCAACAGCGGCTCACGGTCGAGCAGGGCGCGAAAGCCCCAGGTCACCACCCAGGTCCATCCCAAAGCGAGGACGGAATAGGCGATCCAAATCGGTAGGGGGATCTCCTCCGGGATGCTGGAGGAGGGAGCCTGACCTCCGCTCCACACTAGTATGAAGATGAGGTAGGCAAGAAAGAGAAGAGTTCCCCACACAAGGACGAGGCCATAGGCTGGGATGTACAGGATCACGCGCCAAGCGGGGCGCAATCGGCCTTCTCTGAAGAACAGACCCATGGTTCCTCCTAAAGAAAATCGCCTTTCGACCGAATGAGATCGAAAGGCCCTTGCCTCGCGCCTGATGGCGAGGTTCAATCCTGAGGACGGCCGGGCACTTCGTGGTGGGCACGGCAGCGTGCTTCGTACATCTCGCTGGCCCCCACTACAATCACTGGATCGTCGTAGGAGGCGGGCCGGCCATCGATGAGTCGCTGGGTGCGGCTGGCCATCGACCCGCACACCACGCAGATGGCCTGCACTTTATCCGTCATCTCCGCCTGGGCCATCAAGCGGGGCAGGGGCCCAAAGGGTTCACCCCGAAAGTCGAGATCCAGCCCGGCTACGATCACACGCAGCCCGGCCTCGGCCAGTTGTCGGCACACATCAGGCAGCTGCTCATCGAAGAACTGAGCCTCATCGATGGCCACCACCGTGGTGTCGGGATGTAGTCGCTCCAGGATCTCCGCCGCACGCTGGACGTTTTGGGCGGCGTGGTTGGCCCCACTGTGCGAGGTCACCCGCTCCACTGTGTAGCGCGTGTCCAGGGCGGGTTTGAAGACTTGGGCCTTCTGCTTGGCGATCTGAGCCCGCTTGACGCGGCGGATCAACTCCTCGGTCTTCCCGCTGAACATGCTCCCGCAGATGACCTCGATCCAGCCGCCCTCCTGAGCCTGGCGCATCTACTCCCCCCATTAAAAAATAAAAAGGGGCAGGCTCTCCCGCCCCTAACTAGTGGGCTTTCCCTTCTTGGCCGGGGCCTTCTGGGGCTTCGCCGACTGGCTGGGGGCCTCCTGCGGGGCGACCATCCCCTTGCCCCGCTCCACGCGTCGCATGAAACGCTCCACCTGCCCGGCGGTGTCCACGATGCGCTGCTCGCCAGTGAAGAAAGGATGGCAGTTGGAGCAGATATCGGTGCGAATCACGGGCACGGTGGCGCCTGTGGTGAAGGTGTTGCCGCAGCCGCAGATCACCTGGGCCTGCGGATACCATTGCGGATGGATGCCCGCCTTCATCTCAGCCCACCTTCTCCGGGTGTACGCTGACCCGTTTCCGCTCCCGGGTCACATTCTCGAATTTTACCAGCCCCTCGATGGTGGCAAATAGGGTGAAATCTCTGCCCAGCTTGACGTTGACGCCGGGGCGGAACTTGGTCCCGTGCTGGCGGACCAGGATCGATCCGGCGCTGACCCACTGCCCATCGTAGGCTTTCACGCCTAGGCGCTGGCCCTGGCTATCTCGCCCGTTGCGGCTGGAGCCGCCACCTTTCTTGTGTGCCATTTCTAGCCTCCCAAAGTTCCGTTCATTTCTTGGTTGAGCTCTTGCCACCCTTGGAGGTCGGCTTCTCCGCAACCCTCTTGGCGGGGACTTTACCCGCAGGCTTCCGGGGGGCGGCCTTCCTGACCGAGGCGCGCTTGGGACTGGGCTTGGCCGCCTCCTCCGCCTCGGCTTTGCGTCCCCCCACCAGGATGCGCTCGATCGAGAGTTGGGTGTAGGCCTGGCGATGGCCGCGCTTGCGCTAATAGTGGCCGGAGCGCCGGAATTTGAAGACGGTCACTTTGCGCTCTCGGCCGTGACCCATCACCGTGGCCCGCACCCGGGCACCCTTGACCCAGGGAGCCCCCACCTCGACCTGGCCATCGCCTCCCACGAGGAGCACGTGATTGATCTCGTAGGGCTGCCCCTCGTTCAACGGCAGGCGCTCCACCCGGACGCGCTCGCCCTCCGCCACTCGATATTGTTTTCCGCCAACCTCTACGATCGCGTACATCGAACCTTCACGCCTTGGTTTTTGCAATGCAACTCAATAATTATAACCAAAATTGTTCCAATCGTCAAAGCATGCTTGTCACTCGCCGATTACCCCCACCACCAGCCTGCGCTGGCGGGGGCCATCGAACTCGCACAGGAAAATGCCTTGCCAAGTCCCTAGGGCCAGCTTGCCGGCCTGGACGGGAATAAAGGCCGAGTTGCTCAGCAGGCTCACCTTCAGGTGGGCGTCGGCGTTCCCCTCGGTGTGGCGGTAGCGACCATCCCGGGGGGATAGGCGCTCCAACAGAGCCATTATATCCTCGACCACGGTAGGATCGTAGTTCTCGTTGATTAGCAGGCCGGCGGTGGTGTGAGGCACGAAGAGATAACAGATGCCCTCGCGAACGCCTGAATTACTCACCGCCCGCTGGATGCGCTCGGTCACATCCAGGAGCTGGGTGCGCGATCGCGATTTTATTTCCAGCTGGCTCATGATCGCCTCCTCCACGAATCGCACAATACTTTACCGATCGCAGCGTGCCTAAGGGGGATCGTGCTTGACAGGTTTATCGTCTCTGACATAGAATAACATCTCGAGGCGCATTCGTCTAGGGGCCAAGGACGCTGCCCTCTCAAGGCAGAAACAGGGGTTCGATTCCCCTATGCGCCATAGGTCGCGCGGCGACCTTTTTTGATGGAGGGGGCCATGCCTAACCTGGAAGACATTGTCGGGCAACGGTTGAGCGAGCGGGGCCTGACCCTGGCCGTGGCTGAGTCCTGCACCGGGGGCCTGCTGGGGCACCGCCTCACCAACGTGTCGGGCAGCTCGCGTTACTTTCTGGGCGGCGTGGTGAGCTATGCCAACCCAGCCAAGGAGAGCCTGCTGAGCGTACCCAAGGAGACGATGGTGAAGCACGGGGCGGTGAGCCCAGAGACGGCAGTGGCCATGGCTGCAGGGGTTCGCCGTCTCCTCGCCGCCGACCTGGCCCTATCGGTTACCGGCATCTCCGGCCCCACCGGCGGGACGCCCGAAAAGCCGGTGGGCCTCACTTACATCGCCCTGGCCACGCCGGAAGGGGCCCGCGTCGAGCGATATCTCTTTGCCGGCGATCGCTTGGCCAACAAAACCCTGGCAGCGGAGGCTGCCCTCCGGCTGCTGATCGAGCATCTCGAGGCAGCATCCCAGAAGGGTTAACCTGCTCCGCTGGTTCGATGCCGACCATCAGAAAGTTCTCGTCGTTGTGCGGGCAAACGAGGGTGTGAGTCGCCTGTCGCTCGCGACCATATAAAACTCCCGGCGAGGCTAGAACCTCGCCGCGCCTTTTTTCGAAAATCCCTCGCCGGACCTAAGGGAGCAAGCCCGCCTGCACTAGCGACTGGGCGGTGACCACCAGCCCCGCCCCGACGACCACCCAGGCGCTGACCATAGGCAGGACCCTCACAAGGCTATCCGTGCGAGGCATCCGCTCCAACCGTCGTCCGGCATATACCAAAAGCAGGCCAATCCCGGTGAGCACCGCGGCCATTCCCGCCCCAAAGGCCAAAATGAGCACCAATCCGAAGCCGATTCGCTGCAGCGAGATAGCGCTGATCAGCAACACCAAAGCTGAGGCCGAGGGCACCAAGCCGCCCGAGATGCCCAGTGCCACCAGGCTTCGCCACGTGACTGTGGATCCTTGTGTTGAGGGCAGCGCGGGGTGGCTGTGGGAGTGACCATGAGGGTGCCTGTGCGGCGCGTGCGAGTGCTGCCCCGCTTCCCGCAGCCTGCCTACCGAGAGCGCCAACCCGATGCCGATGACGATCAGCCCGGAGGCCAGGCCGAGCCAAGGATAGAGGCGCTCAGGGGAAACGACTTTTGAGGCATATAGGGTTAAGACTCCCAGGCCCAGCACGCCCAGGGTGTGGGCGCCGGTGACAGTCAGCCCCAGAAATAGCGCCTGCGCTGGCGTTCCCCGCGTTCCCACCAAATAGGCGGCCATGATAGTCTTTCCGTGGCCGGGGGTGAGGGCATGCAATGCGCCTAAGCTGAGCGCGACCAGCAGCGAGAATAGGATAACCGGGAAACTCAATTCGTTGGTTGTCACCAAAGAGGCAAAGGTGTCCACCGAGCGCTCTGGGACCGGCTGCTCAACGGGTTGAGCCTCGACCCCGCGCAGCCCCCCGCCAAGCCGGAAGCTGAAGGTCGCCTCAGTCTGTGCCAGAGGGCTGTTAAGAAGGTCAGCGGGGTAGCTGGTCAGCCGCGCGCTGAGGCCAGTGGTGGGAGCGGTTGAGTCCAGGATGGTGGTGCCATCGCCCCGGACGATGATCTCCCTCCAACCGATGCGCGCGGCAAAGTTGTCGTCGCGATATGTTACCTGGTTGAGCTCTTCCAGCACACCCAGAGACGCGCGCAAGGCACAGGTAAGCCTCAGCGTGGGCAGCCCCCCTACTCCGGGTGGAAACTCGAGCTCACCCGCCTCGGTTACCAGCTCTAGCCTTCGACTGTTGAGGATCAGCGTGAGCCTTTGGCGTAGTTCCTCGCATCGGCGCGTACGATAAGCGATTCGCTCCGACTCATCCGTGAGTTTATTCCCATTCGAGTCGATCTCGAGGATTTCCTGATAAGCGGGAATCTCGGCCATATCGATCACATAATCCACGAGGATCGAAGTGGACTGGACCAACAGTCCGGAGTAGTGGTTAATGGTGAAGTTCCCCAGCGGATGCGCCGCGACTGGCACGACGAAGATGAGCGTGCCCACCAATCCAATTACGGCCGCTGTAGACTTACGCATCAACTTCCTACGTCGAGACATCTTTATTTCAACCAGCGAGGGTTACCGCTCCACTTATCAAGCGCTATTCGAGATGAGGACAACGATCTCGGAAGGGCAGCATTAATTTGCTGGAGCGTCAGGGCGGCGATCCGGCTTTGCAGGGGATCGAAGCGCGGGTTGATCGACAACGCTTCAGTGAGCATCCTTCGGGCCCCTTGATGATCGCCTAAGCCCGCATAGATCATCCCTGCATGGTAGTAAAGCAGCGCGTCACGGGTGCCAAGCTGCATGGCTTCGGCGATAGCCTCCGCAGCTTGTGCATAGCGCCCATTCTTGTAGAGGGCCCAGGCCAGGGCATCGTATCCGTAGATATCCTGGCGAACCTCTAGTTCGCGCGCGGCTAGTTCGAGAGCCTCCTCGAGTTTGACGTCGTGATCCGCGTAAAACAGGGCTAGTCGTCGGTTGTAGATGATTTGATTGATGGCCGCTAGCTTCCCGATGTACTCGACCAATCGGTACTCTTGTTGGGCTTGGGACGCTTGACCGGTGATCGCATAGATATCGCCCAGCGCAGCGACGAACTCCGGCTGGGGGATGATGGCAATAGTCTGTCGATAAAAGGCGATGGCTTCGGCGTAATGGCCTTGAGCGGCGCGCACCTTGCCCAGTCCGGCCAGGGCCAGGTAGTAGTTGTCGAAGGCACCCAGCGCTGCGGCGTAATACTCGGCGGCTTCTGGATACCGGCCGGTGGTGAAGTAAAGCTCACCCAATTGGACCTGGTACCACGCTGTGTTTTCCCCCGAAAGCCCCGATTCCTTCGCCTCGTCGGCCGCCTGCTGCATCAGGTCTAGGGCCTCTTCAGGGCGGCCCCTTAACCAGGCTAAGCGGGCGAGCCGGCTGTAGACCGGCGAGCTGGGGCTCCGATCCAGGAGTTGCCGGTAGGCGGCTTCGGCTTCAAGGTAATTTCCCAACTCCAAATGGGCATCGCCGAGGGTGGCCAGGGCCTGGAGGGCTCGCGGGTCGAAGGAGTAGACCCGGTCGGCCAGATCGAGCGCGCCTTGGAAATCGTGCTTGGCGAAGAGGACTGTGGCCAGGTAGGCCAGGGTGGACTCGTAGTTGGGGTTCAGATCCAGGGCCCTACGCAGTGCAGCTTCGGCTCTCTCATAGGCGCTGATGTCACCGGTCTCCCGCGCCTTGCGAATAAAAGCTTGCCCGAGGAAGGTGAGGCTGATGAAGTCTCGCGGGTCCCGTTCGAACCGGCCTCGCCAGAATTCGATCAGCTCCTCAGCAGTTTTAACGCGTGGCCCAGGCAGCGAGTCTTCGAGCCCAATCGAGAGGCTCCCCGGTCTCAGAAAATTTGGTGCCCCCCTACTGATCAAGTGAGACCCGCCGACGATGGTTAAGGATACGCCGACCAAGAGGATTACCTTGCGATGAATCACGCTTCTTTCCTTTGAGCTGCTATAGCCTTCTAGGGGCCCCGTGGGGGCGGCGGGTTGTCGCCCCCACGGGTTTGGCGTGCCGGAGGACCCCCCTATGGGTTGGCTGCAGCCAGATACGGAAAAGTCGGCGTGAAGGCCGAGTCACTCCCGACGCAGTCGGTGGTTATCGCCCCACCGCTGATCAGGCCCAGTTCGATGTCGATCACATCGTCAGGCGGGTGCCGTCCGTTGGGGAAACCGGCTGCAGCGGAGGTGTCGATGGTCAGGATGTCCGGCAGCAGAAAGTCAGCCAGAGCGTTGGCGATGCCTTCCGGATTGCCCAAAGCCACGAGAGTGGCCACAACCTCATCGCGGAAATCCCGCCGGTCGTGCTTTGGCATGCCAGCGTTGAAGGCATCCTTCATGGCCGAGGGGATGAAGACGGTGTTGATAGCCGGCCTGCCCATTCGGTCGATCTGGTGATCGTTGAGATAGGTCCGGGCCCAGACGCCGATATTGGCCTCGAGCATCGAGCTGGG
>JACPWV010000136.1 GCA_016196905.1 Chloroflexota bacterium
GAGTGAATCCTAGGGAGGTTGCGATGAAAAGAACCATCTTTCTGACAAGTACAGCCATTGCGGCTGTGTTTTTGGCGGCTTGCGCTGCTCCCACCCCGGCGCCGCCGACTGAAGGTGGGCCCTCCTTCGAGATCGTTTCGCCCACGGGGGGCGCAACGGTCGGCAGCGAAGTCACCCTGGAGCTCAGCATAAGCAACTTGACTGTGGTTGAGCCGGGTGCGCCCCTCAACCCCAGCCAGGGCCACTTCCACATCTTCTTGGATGGAGGATCTGATTACGAAGTGGTCTACTCGATTTCGCATACCTTGAGCAATTTGGCTCCCGGCGACCACAAGGTGCGAGTAGAGCTGCGTCAAAACAACCATTCCCCCTTCGATCCCCCCGTCGTCCGCGAAGTCAACTTTACCGCAGGTGAGGCGGCTGGCGGCGCTCCCGCCTATGCCATGGAGATTCTCTCCCCGATAGAGGGGTCGGTGGTGTCTGGGCCTGATGTCACCGTTCAGCTTAAGCTCGTCGGACTCCAGCTGGTGGAGCCGGGCGGTTATGTCTATAAAGGTGAAGGCCATTTCCATATCTTCTTGGACCAGGGCGGCTACGATGTGGTCGCCTCTGACACACACACCATCACTGGTTTGGCGCCGGGGCCCCATACCATTCGTGCTGAGTTCCGGAACAACAACCACTCCCCTTACAATCCGCCACTGGTGGCAGTGGTGAACTTCACGGTGCGATAAGAGGACCGGGGTCGCCGGGTCGGTGTAGGCTCCGACCTAGGCAGTTGCGAGATGCCCTTTAGCGTCACGCCCAACACCATCGCTATCTGGCTCCACCTGCTGGGGGCGGTGGTGTGGACGGGCTCGTTGCTGGTTCAGGCTCTAATACACAGTCCCTTGTTCAGCGGCGTTGAGCCGACCCAGCGTGCGCGTTGGAGCGGGGAGCTGACTCGGCGGCTCATGCCCATCACCTGGGGAAGCTTGGTGCTCTTGATCCTCACCGGCATCTGGAACACCGTCTTCAATCCCGTTTCCTCGGAGCCGGTCACCTCCATCGAACGCCTGGAGGCTTTGCGCCGCACCCCCTTCGGCTCGGCCCTCTTTATCAAACACATCTTCATCGTAGGCACCATCCTGCTGAGCGGCTGGCACAACTTCGTTTTAGTCCCCCGCCTCCGCCGCATGCTGCCAACGTCAGGGGCGACGCTGTCCAGCGAAGCTCACGGCGTTCTCCGTTTGATCTCCTGGGCTGCCGCCGTCAATCTGCTGGTGGGCATCGGCGTTCTCTTCTTCGCCGCCCAGGTGCTTTTCTCGTTGCGCTGAGCTTTCGTGTCGCTACCTTCCTGAAAGGAGCAGCCAGTTTCTAGTACCAGGTGTTCGAGCACGCCACGGGGGGAGTTCTCCCGCAGCTCTTGCCTCCAACCATCGAGGCTATCTCCAATATAGCCGTTCGACTGACTTACGCTTGAGGGTTGTCAGCAAGGTCGAAGTGTGCTATACTGCGAGTGTATCGTGGTGGGCCTTAACAACTGAATAGTACCCCGGTGTGAGGTGACCCTGTCGGGTGAATAAACCTCCCCTCGAGCCGAAAGGGCGAAGGGGGCCCGAGTCTCGGTCCGCCGCAGGCGGATCGGGATCCGAAAGGCTGGGCTGAAAGGGGGAAGTCCGGTGCGAGTCCGGCGCTGTCCCGCAACTGTAATCCCGAGTTATTCGGGAAAGCCAGGATACCCGCCTCCATCGTAATTCCAAGTGCCTTCGAGAGAAAGGGGGCTGGGATATGCTGGGTGTCGAAATTTGACCTTTTGAAACCCCTGTCGTCTCGACAGGGGTTTTCGCGTTTTAGTTCCTGCATCGAAAGGATGATGTAATGTCTCGAAAACTGTTTTTCTCCATCGTCGGCATGCTAGTGCTCGTCGCTATCTTCTCGGCTGGGTGCGCGGCGCCCGTCCCTCCTACGCCGACCCTTCTTCCGTCTACTCCGAGCCCAACCCCTCTGCCCTTCATCACCCTCGCCGATGACGCCGGGCGGACGGTCATCCTCGATAGAGTGCCGCAGCGGATCGTCACCCTGGCGCCGAACCTGACCGAGATCGTCTTCGCCCTGGGATTGGGGGATCGCCTGGTGGGGGTCTCGGATTACAGCAACTATCCGCCAGAGGCGCAGGAGATCCAAAGCGTGGGCGGCTTTCCCCTCAACATAGAGTTGATCGTGAGCCTGGAACCCGATCTCGTCCTGGCGGCGGGGATCACCAGTCTGGAGGATGTGGCTCGTTTGGAGGAGCTGGGGCTCACCGTCCTCTACCTGAACCCGACGGACGTGGAGGGGATTCTCGACTCTATCCTCGTCGTCGGTCGGGCGAGCGGTGCTGAGGATGCGGCCGCCGAATTGGTGGCCGAGCTGCGGGAGCGGATGGGGGCCGTGGTCGAGAGAGTCGCCCAGGCTGAGATACGACCGCGAGTGTACTACGAGATCGATCCGACTCTCTACACCGGTGCCCCTGGGTCGTTCACCCACGAGTTGATTACCCTGGCGGGAGGGGAGAACCTCGCCGAGGACGCCATCACCCCCTATCCTCAATTGAGCGCTGAACAGATCATCGCCGCCGATCCACAGATCATCATCTTCTCGCATGCCAAATATGGGGGCACAGCTGAGCAGATCGCCTCTCGATCAGGTTGGGAGGTGATCACCGCGGTCAAAAACGGGGCGATCCATGCCATCGACCCCGACCTGGTGGACCGGCCGGGGCCGAGGATCATCGACGGCTTAGAAGTCATGGCCCGGCTGATTCACCCAGAGTTGTTCGGGGCGTAAAGAGGAGACACCGAGTTTGTTGGCGATGAGATCCTGGGCGCGGCGGAATCCAGGGGCTCTGTGGGCCCTGCTGGCGACCTTTCTGGCCATGGGGATGCTCATCGGCGCTTCGCTAGGTGCTGTCCCCATCGCGCCGGAGCGGGTTCTAGCTGTCCTCCTGGAGCGCCTCTTTGGATGGACCGGATCGGTGAGCCCCTTGGCCTCGCCCAGCGAGGTGGCCATCGTGATGGATGTCCGGCTGCCTCGGTTGGTGACCGCGGCCCTGGTGGGCGCCGCCCTGGCCCTGGCGGGGGTTATCTTCCAGGGCCTGTTACGCAATCCTTTGGCCGACCCCTATGTTATCGGAACCGCGGCGGGGGCCGCCCTGGGAGCCAGCATCGCCCTCATCTTATCCGCAAGCTTCGCCTTCGTCCTACAGGGGTTCACCCTGGTGCCACTGGCGGCCTTCTGGGGGGCCTGGGGAGCGGTGCTCATCGTGTATCGCGTGGCGCGGGTTGGCCCTCGTGTCCCCATCGTGACCTTACTCCTGGCCGGCTTCGCCCTCAGTTCCATCCTGACCGCCACGATGGCCTTTCTCTGGCTGCTCAATGATGTGACCCTGCGGCGCGTCATCTTCTGGACCATGGGGGGCCTTTCCACCGCCGGCTGGGCTCAGTTGGCCTTGGTCGCCCCTTTGGTGGTGGCCGGCCTCCTGGCCTCTCGACTGTTCACCGCCGACTTGAACGCCCTCCTCTTGGGGGAGGAAGCAGCGGCCCACCTAGGGGTGGAGGTGGAGCGGCGCAAGTTTCTGCTCCTGGCCCTGGGTTCGCTTCTTACCGCCGCGGCGGTTTCCATCAGCGGGCTCATCGGCTTCGTGGGGCTGGTCATCCCGCACGTCGCTCGGCTGTTGGTGGGACCCGATCACCGCACCTTGCTGCCCGCCTCTGCCCTGATCGGCCTGATCGACAGCCTATCCTCGAGGCTCGCGACCTAACCTTCGCCTATCGCGATGGGCGGGCCGTTGTGGAAGGGGTGAGTTTCGTTTTGGCGGCCGGAGAGATGGCGGCGCTGATCGGGCCCAACGGGAGCGGCAAGACCACCACGCTGCGGCTGATCAGCGGAGTGCTCCATCCTGAGCGCGGCGGTGTGCGCCTGCGGGGGCGAGAATTGCTAAGCCTCAGGCGGCGGGAGATCGCCCGAGAGACGGCGGTGGTCCCTCAGATCTTAGAGGTCCCCTATGCACTCAGTGTGCGCGAGATGGTCATGCTGGGCCGCACCCCCCACGTGAGTCCTTGGAGGAACCCATCCGCTCAGGACGCGGCGGTGGTCAATGCGGTGATGGCCCGGGTGGGGATTGCCGATCTGGCTGAACGCCTCTTCCCCGATCTCTCCGGCGGGGAGCGGCAGAAGGCGATCATCGCCATGGCCCTGGCCCAAGAGCCGCGCCTGCTCCTGCTGGACGAGCCCACCGCCCACCTGGATATCCACCATCAACTGGCGATCATGGATACGGTGTTCGAGCTGCAGCGAGAGCAAGGTTTGACCGTGCTGGCGGCCATGCACGATCTCAACCTGGCCTCCTTGTATTTCGATCGGCTGATCCTGCTCAATCAGGGCCGCATCGTTGTCGATGGACCCCCCCAGGCAGTGATTCGCGAGGAGGTCCTGCGCGAGGCTTTCGGGGCCCGGGTGCGTGTGCGACGCCACCCCTTGCGCGATCGCCCCCAAGTCGTATTGCTCCCCAGTGATGGGGCGGAGGCCGCTGCGGAAAGGAGATTTGCCAAAGCGTAGTTTGCCTTGACAGGGAGGGGGGTTGGGCCTATGCTCAAACCCGATGGCGCGGCTCTCGGGTGCGCTGACTTTGTTCCTAGCTGCCATCGCCGCGATCGCGGCGATGGGCGCCCTGGGCATCGGCCTCTTCTTGCTTAGTTCCCGCTCTTCCCAATCCATCGCCGCCTCCACCCCGACTTTGGCCGAGCCGAGCCCGACTCCCACGGCTTCGGCGCCGACGGCAACCCCAACCCCCACCCCGACGCCCACCGCCACGCCGACCCCTACTCCCACTCCCACCCCGCAGCCTACCCCGGACGGTTTCTATCGGGAGGTGATCGTCCCCATCCTGATGTACCACCATGTGGGGGAGCTGCCGCCCAACCCGGATCCCATCCGCCGCGATCTCACCGTCTCCGCGGAGAACTTTGAGGCCCAGCTGCGCTACTTGCAGGATCTGGGCTTCGAGACCATCCGGCTGCACGACCTGTTGTACTACCTGACTTCGGGCCGCCCTCTGCCGGCCAAGCCCATCATCCTCACCTTCGACGATGGGTACCGCGATAACTATCAGGTGGCTTTCCCTCTGCTGCTAAAATACGGCTATCGGGGAAGCTTCTTCGTGCTCACCGACTTCGTGGACCGCGGGCTGGAGGACTACCTGACCTGGCCCCAGATCGAGGAGTTATACCGTGCAGGGATGGAGATCGGCAGCCACAGCAAGGACCATCCCGATTTGCGAAATCGCAGCTTCGAGTTCTTGGTGTGGCAGCTCTTGGGGTCTAGGCAGACCTTGGAGGCGCACATCCCCGAGCCGATCCGTTTCTTCTCCTACCCGGCCGGCAAGTACGACGCGGAGGTCATCGCCGTGCTGCAGAGCGCTGGTTACTGGGGGGCGCTGGTGGAGACCCAGGGGGCACGCCATTCCCTGCTGCGCCCCTACGAACTGCAGCGGATTCGGGTGAGGGGCAGCTACAGCGTCGAGGACTTCGCCCACTGGTTGAACTATTGGATGTTTAACTCGCCGTAGCGTTGCACGGACTCGTGGCCCGGCCAGCTCTCCCGAAGTTGGGCGATGGTCAGGCCCAGGCGGGGATGGCGCAGCTGGGGGGCGATCTCGTTCAAGGGGATGAGCACGAAGCCTCGCTCGTGTAAGCGAGGATGAGGAATGGTGAGGGAGGGGGAGTCCAAGATCAGATCGTCATAAAAAAGGATATCGATATCGATGGGCCGCGGCCCGAAGCGGATCTCGCGCTGCCGGGCGCGGCCTAACTCTTTTTCGATGCGCTTGGCCAGGTCAAGCAGCTCGGAGGGACTGAGGGTCGTCTGAATGCAGCAAGCCAGATTGAGGAACCAGGGCTGATCCTTATAGCCGACGGGCTCCGTCTCGTAGACCGCCGAGAGGGCGACCAGCGGCCCCGCCTCGCGCTTCAAGCGCTCCAAGGCGGCGCGCAGGTGAGCCTGGCGATCCCCCAGGTTGGAGCCCAACCCTAGATAGGCCTTGGCCATAGATTAAAGCGCCTCCCGGTGCGGGAGGCGCGCTCGTCGTCTACCTCAATCGCGTACCCGCTGGATATGCGCGCCCAGGGTTTGTAGCTTCTCCTCGATCCGTTCGTAGCCCCGATCGATCTGCCCGATATTGCGGATGACGCTCTGGCCGCGGGCGCACAGGGCGGCGATCAATAGGGCCATCCCGGCTCGGATATCCGGGCTCTCCAAGCGCTCCCCATGCAGGGGCGAGGGGCCGATGACAATACAGCGGTGGGGATCGCACAGTACGATGTTGGCCCCCATGCTGATCAGCTTATCCACGAAGTAAAGCCGAGACTCGAACATCTTCTCGTGGATCAGCAGAGTCCCCTCGGCCTGGGTGGCCACCACCAGGGCGATGCTCATCAGGTCAGCGGGGAAGCCCGGCCAGGGCGCATCGTCGATCTTGGGGATGGCTCCGTGGACATCGGGCACGATGCGCAGGGTCTGTTTCCCCGAGACGAAGACGTCCCGCCCCCGCAGTTCGATCTCCACGCCCAGCCGGTGGAACATGAGGGTGATCATGCGCAGGTGCTCCGGCTCCGTCTGTCGAAGGGTGATCTCGCCGTGGGTGGCGGCGGCCAAGCCGATGAGGCTGCCCACCTCGATGTAGTCGGGGCCGATGCTGAAATGCCCGCCGCGCAGGCGCTCGACGCCCTCCACCCTCAAGGTGTTGGTCCCGCTGCCCTCGATGCGAGCGCCCATCTGAATTAGGGCGCGGGCCAGGTCCTGGACGTGAGGCTCGGAGGCGGCGTTGCGAATGGTGGTGGATCCCCGGGCCAGGACGGCGGCCATCAGCGAGTTCTCGGTGGCGGTCACGCTCATCTCGTCCAGCAGGATGTCCGCCCCGGAGAGGTATTCGGCGCGCATGTCGTAGGCGGCGTCCACGGAGATCTCCGCCCCCAGGGCCCGCAGGGCCATTAAATGAGTGTCCACCCGGCGGCGACCGATGGGATCCCCGCCTGGCCGAGGCAGAGTCACCGCCCCGCAGCGGGCCAGCATCGGCCCGGCCAGGAGCACCGAGCCTCGGATCTCGGCGAAGAGCTCGGGGTTGAGATCGACCTTGCGCACCTGGCGCGCCCGCAGCGCCAGGGTGTGATCTCCGCGCTCATCGATCTCCACCCCCAGGTCGGCCAGCAAGCGCAGCATGCTGTGCACATCGCGGATGCGGGGAACGTTGTCCAGCAATAGCTCCTCGTCGGTCAGCAGGGAGGCAGCCAGTAAGGCCAGGGCAGCGTTCTTGTTGCCGCTGGGGGTTACCGTTCCCTTTAGAGGGAACCCGCCTTCGATGCTAAAGCGGTCCATGCGGTTACCGAATCGTCGAATCGTAAAATGGTTGAGGGCCTTAGGGATCGTGCGCTGGGCCAGTCGCTTGCGATTATATCACAGGGAGGTGGCCTCTAAGTAGGCCGCCTCCAGCCGGGGGGCGATGCCTCGCCAGTCGTAGCGCTCCTCCACCAATTGGCGTGCGCGGCGCGCCAACTCGCGCCGCCGCCACTCATCCTGCCACAAGTCGATGACCCATTGGCTGAAATCCTCGGCTCGGTCGGCCACGATCAGCTCGCGACCGGGGATGAGGTCGATGCCCTCGCAGCCCAGGGAGGTGGAGACGATGGGCTTGCCCATGGCCATCGCCTCCAGCACCTTGAGCCGCGTCCCGCCCCCCATGCGCAGGGGCACCACGTAGAGCTGGGCCTGGCGCAGGTAGGGGCGCACATCGGGCACCGTGCCGGTGACCACCGCCCGCGGATCCACGCGCAACGCGCGCAGGCGGGGGGAGGGGTTGCGCCCCACCACCACGAAGCGCGCTTCGGGCAGTTGCTCGCGCACCCGTGGCCACACCCTTTCGAAAAACCACAGCACGCCATCCACATTGGGCCGAAAATCCATCTTGCCGGTGAAGACCAGCGATCCGTCGCGCTGCGCGCGCGC